>JBFIOX010000061.1:0-10635 GCA_041610455.1 Gemmatimonadota bacterium | reverse complement strand
TCGTGCCGATCGGCGGCGGCGGTCTGATCGCGGGGGTCGCCGCCGCCATCCGCGGGGCGCGCCCCGAGGCCCGCATCGTGGGCGTCGAGCCGGAGGGAGCCGCCTCCATGCTGCGCTCGCTCGAGGCAGGCGGGCCCACGACCCTCGACCGCGTCTCGACGGTGGCCGACGGGCTCAAGCCCGTACGTCCCGGAGACCTCACGTACGCGCACTGCGCCGCGTTGGTCGACGAGGTGGTGACGGTGAGCGACACGGGGATCCGCGAGGCGGTGCGGTGGCTGTTTCGGCGTCGCCTGGTCGTGGAGCCCTCCGGAGCGGCCACGGTGGCCGCGCTGCTCGAGGGGAGCGTGACCCCCGGAGATCAACGGCCCACCGTGGCGGTCCTCTCGGGCGGCAACATCGAGCCCGCCCTGCTGGCGGAGTGGCTCCGGGCGTGACGGCCGCCGCGAGGGGCGTCCGGGGCGGCGCGGCTCCGCGCCGCTGAGCGCCATGCCGACGCTCGTTCTCTTCGACGTGGACGGGACCCTGGTCCAGGCCGCGGGCGCGGGTCGCGCGGCCATCCAGACCGCTCTCCTCGAGGTGTACGGAATGACCGGGCCGATCGACACGCTGCCGTTCGACGGCCTCACGGATGGCCAGATCGTGCGCGCCCTCCTGCGCGCGAGCGGGATGGACGACCCCGAGATCGACGCGGGGCTCGAGGGGCTGTGGCGGGCGTACGTCGGGCACCTGGAGGCGGAGCTCTCCGAGCGAAGGGCCGAGCTACGGACCGAAGTCGGCGTCCTCGACCTGCTCGATGCCCTGGGCGAGGCGGGCGTCCAGGTCGGACTCGTGACCGGCAACATCTCGGCCGGCGCCGAGAAGAAGCTCGCCGCCTGCGGTTTGGCGGGGCGGTTCCGGTTCGGCGCTTTCGGTTCGGATGCGGAGGACCGCGACCGGCTCCCTACCATCGCGCTCGACCGCGCCCATGAAGCGACGGGCATCCGCTTCGGGCCCGACGAGGCGTGGATCGTGGGCGACACGCCGCGCGACGTCTCGTGTGCGCGCGCCGCGGGCCTGCGCGCCCTCGGGGTGGGTACGGGGCGGTACTCGCCGCGCGCGCTCCGGGCCTGCGGGGCCCATCGTGCCGTGGCCTCGCTCGTGGACACGAGGGCCATCCTGCGGATCTTCGTCGCCGACGGTCGCATCCGGCCAGCCGACGCGCGAGATTAGGTCGCTGTCGACGATTCGAGACCAGCCGGAGCGCACCGTGGCCGCTGAAAGACTTATCACCGACGGGGGGGCGAGAGCCCGCGTCGGCGACGAGCCGCGAGAGGTCAGGTTCGATGTGCTCGTCGACGGACAGCCCGTGCGCCGCGCGGTGCCCGTCCGCGTCGATCGGGGCGCGGTGTGCATGGGCGAAGACGAGCTCGCGCTCGATTCCGTGTTCTGGGTTTCGCGCCGCGCGGGTCTCGTGCTGCTGTTCGCGCGCGACCGCACCCTGGCCCTTCTCGGCCGGAGCGCCGACCTGGAGGTGCTGGCCCGCGCCGTGGAGCGGGGCAGCGACCGGGCCGCGCAGCGCTCCTTGCTGCAGCCCCTGGCCCGCGAGGTGGTCGTCTGCACGGCCGGCACCGCCGTCAGCGGCGCCATCGGCGACGCCCGCGTCAGCGGGCTGCACCTCGCCGTCTTCACCCAGCGCGGGCTGCACCTGTTCGCCGGGGCTCATCGGCACTCCCTCGCCTGGCCCGTCGATCGGGTCGCCGAGATCAGCACGGCGCCCGGCGAGGCGGGTCGAGCCGGGCTCAAGCTCACCAAGGAGGGTCATTCGGTCACCCTGCGCTACCTGTTTCCGGAGGAGATTCAGGCCGTGGCGCGCGTGGCCCGTCGATCGCCCAGCCCGCCGGCCGAGCCGGACCCGACCCTCGAGCTGTTCGCAAAGGGCGAGGTCGCGCCTCCCCCCCCTCCGGCGCTCCCCCAGTTCACCATCTCCGCGGAGACGCTGCAGCGGGCCGGCCGCGAGGCCGCGGCGCGCATTCGGGTGGATCCGAGCCTCGCGGAGCGCTTCGATGCGGCGTACTTCGAGCGCCACTTCCAGGAACTGGGGGAGATCGCGCTCGGTCCGCTCATGTTGCGACGCTCGGCCGCCCAGGGGGCCGAGTCCCTGCCCCGAGCCGTGGAGGCCCTCGATGCGGATCAGCTCCGCCAAGACGCGATCGCGGCGCTGCAAGGCGCCGCGGATCAGCTGGTCGAGGTGTACGGGGGCGAGGTGGAGACCATCCTGTTCGCCAAGCGGCTGGACCGGGAAGAAGGAAGCGCGGCGCGCGCGGCCGGCGACCGCGCGCGGCTGGCCGCCGATTGGTCGAAACGCGTGGGGGTCCTGGACCCCGTGTTCGGCCGCGTGCTGGCGCGCCAGCACCTGCTGCTGCAGCGGCTGCACGCCCGCGACCACGCGCCGCCCGAGACCGCGGACACCGGCGTGGAGGAGGCCACCGAGGAGTGGAAGGCCGAGATCGCCAAGCTGGACCGGGCGTACGGCGACGCGTGGGGCGCCGTGCTGGGCGACATCGCCGACGTCTGGTCCGGGGAGTTCTTGCCACGTCTCAAGGAGTTGGCGGCGCGGCCCCGTCGGCGCTTGTCCGAAGGCGCCCGACTGGCGATCCTCGCGACCCTGACGTTCGTGCTCGTCGGTGCGCTGGCCATGTGGCTGTTTTGAGCGAGCCTACGTTCAACCGGTAGATCGGAGCGATCGATTTGGCGCAGAAGGCGAAGTCCAAGAGTGACGGCGGCGGCAAGCTCTTCTACATCCTGGCCGGCGTCATCGTACTGGCCGGCGGGGCCTGGTTGTTCCTGGCCCGTGGCGGCGGCCCGTCGGCCGCGCTGCCGACCCCGGCGGAATTCGAGGCGCTCGCCGTCCAGGTCGAGCCCGACCCCTCGGTCGGGATCGCGCTCGGGCCGGCGTCGGCGCCCATCGAGCTCGTCGAGTTCGCCGACTACTCCTGTCCGCACTGCGCGACCTTCGCCGGGTTCGCGGGCAAGCTGCTGCGGCAGAACTACGTGGAGACAGGACCCGGCGCGCCCGTCCGGTGGGTGCTCTACGATTACGTGCTCGGCACCTTCCCGAACTCGGTCCCGGCCCACATGGCGGCGCGATGCGCGGGCGATCAGGGACTCTACTGGCCCATGCACGATCTCATCTTCGCCCGTCAGACGCGCTGGTACACGAGCGACGATCCGCAGAGCGTGCTCGAAGGTCTCGCCGAGATGGCCGGAGCGGACGTGCGCGCGTATCGCGCCTGCATGAGCGAGGCCCGCTATCTGGAGCAGATCGCGGCCTCGCGGAAGTACGGCGAGCAGCGCGGCGTGAGCTCCACGCCCACCCTCTTCCTGGATGGGCAGAAGCTCGATCTGGGCGGCGTCGAGCCGTACAGCTTCATCGAGAGGCTCATCAAGGCCAAGTTGGAGGCGGCGGCCAGCACCGGCGGCGCCGCGGCCGGCGGCGATTCCGCGCCAGGCGCGGCCCCGGGGCCCTGACCGCGGGTGACGCCGCTCAACCGGCGCCGCGCCATCGCGCTCCTCGCGCTCGCGGGCCTCTTCGTCTCCACCTACCTGCTCCTCTACGCGCTCGGGTTCTACGGCGAGCTGGCGTGCGGCGCGGGCGGCGGCTGCGATCTCGTGCAAGCCTCCAAGTGGTCGGAGTTCCTGGGCCTTCCGGTCGCCGGTTGGGGGGTAGGCTGGTACGCCGCCGTGCTGATCGTGGCGTTCGTGGGGATCCAGGCTGGACCGGGGCGCGCCCCGTGGGTGTCGAAGGCGCTCCTCGGCCTCGCCCTGGGCGGCGTCGGGTTCACGATCTACCTGACCGCTCTCGAGCTGTTCGTCATCCGCGCCATCTGCCGCTGGTGCGTGGGCAGCGCGGTGCTGACGCTGCTCATCCTGGTGCTCGCGCTGCCCGAATGGCGGCTGGCCCGCGCGTCACGCGCGCGCGACCTCGGAGCGGGGGACCGGCGCGCGCGCGCGAGCCCCGATGAGACGGTGACCCGGGGCTAGGCGGTGGCCCGCCAGAACCCTTCCAGCGCCTCGCCGTCGGGCGACGCGCGGAGCTTGTCGAACGCCCGGTTGCGGATCTGACGGATGCGCTCGCGAGTGACGCCCAGGAGCGACCCGATCTCCTCCAGCGTCATCTCCTCGCCGTCGTCAAGGCCGTAGTACAGGACCAGGATCTTGCGCTCGCGCTCGGTCAGGTAGCGCTCGAACATGCGCTCGAGGAACTCGCGCCGGGCCTGACCCTCCACGTCTTCCTCGATGTCGGCGTCGTCCATCCCTGCGAAGCGCTCGCCGAACGAGGCGCTGTCGCGATCGGACTTGTCCAGCGGCGCGTCGAGGCTGAGCTCGGCCGACGCGACGCGACGCAGCGCCCGCACGGTCTCGACCGGCTCCTCCATCTCCTCGGCGATCTCGCGGTCGGTGGGCGAGCGGCCCAGCTTCTGCGTCAACGCCGTCTCGGTGCGCGACAGCTTGACCAGATTCGAGTTCTGGTTGAGCGGGATGCGCACGGAGCGCGTCTGCTCGGCGAGGGCCTGCAGGACCGTCTGGCGGATCCACCACACGGCGTACGAGATGAACTTGACGCCCTTGTCGGGGTCGAACTTCTTGACCGCCTTGAGGAGGCCCTCGTTCCCGATGCACACCAGCTCGGCGAGGTTGAGCCCGCGACCCTGGTACTTTTTCACGTACGAGATGACGAAGCGCAAATTGGCCGTGACGAGGCGCTCGGCCGCCTGACGGTCACCGGCCCGCGCCTTTCGCGCGATCTCGCGCTCGGTCTTCGGGTCCTCGATGAGCGGGTAGCGCTCGACGTCCTGCAGATACTGGTCGAACGAGTCGAGAGCACGGGTGTCGAAGAACATCCGTCTCCGTCGCTCGGTGGTCTTGGCCATATATAGATCGAATCCGAATCAGGTCGTGTTACGGGAGATGCCCCGGCCCGGGCTCAATTGATACAAACTTGATATATTAAGGTTCCAGACCGGATTGCGCACATCGCCGCGTCTCGAAGCGCGCCGTCCCGCGGCGCATCGCGTCGGCGTCCGCACCGGCCGTCGGGCTGGCCGCGGCAACCCCGGAACGGCCCGCCGACCCACCGGGATCGCGCCCCCGGAGAGCCTTTTCGTCCCGCCGAGCGCCTAGGGGGTGGGTTCCGGTCCTCCGGCGCCCGCCCCGGCCCGTCTGGCCCGCGCCACGGCACGCTCGCGCCGGCGCAGATGCAAGAGATAGGCGAGCACGACGACCCAGGTGATCCCGTAGCCGGCGATCAGGAAGGGCGCGGCGCTCACGGCGCTTCCTCCGGTCCGGCCAGCTCGAAGGCCAACTCGTCCCGGGCCAGCCTGTAACGCCTGAGCAACAGATACGTGAAAGCCAACGTATACGCCGCGAGGTTGAGGAGGAGCGTCGCCCCGAACACCGTGGCCATGGAGCGCGGCGAGGAGGGGGGCTGGTGGAGGCTGCGCCACCAGAACACCGAGAGGTAGACGATCGGCACCTGCACGAAGCCGATCACGCCGATCACGGCGGCCCAACGCGCGCGCTGCTCCGGATCATCGGTCATGGAGCGGACGATGAGGTATCCCACGTAGATGACCAGGAGCAGGGCGGTCGTCGTGAGCCGGGGATCCCAGGTCCACCAGATCCCCCAGGTGGGCTTGGCCCACAACGAGCCGAGGATCAGCGTGAGCGCCGTGCAGAGGACGCCGATCTCCACGCTCGCGACCGCGAGGAGATCCCAACGTAGCTTGCGCTGCACCAGGTACAGCGTGCTCGCCAGGAAGACGACGAAGAACGACAACATGGCCAGCCACGCGGTCGGCACGTGCACGTAGAGGAGGCGCTGCACGTCACCCTGCAGCGCGTCCGCCGGGGCGACGAACAGGCCCCAGAAGCTCCCGACCGCGACCCCCACGACCGCGACCAGGCCCAGCAATCTCTGTCCCTTCACTTCCTCTTCATTCCTCCAGTATGACCGGAAAGATCCACACGCAGACCACGAACAGTATCACGTCGTAGGCGACCAGCAATCTCACCCATCCCTCGACCCGGCCCATGGGATCGCCCATCAGGATGCCGTCCGTGGCGTTCACGCCGCCCAGCATGACCGGCACGAGGGCGGGGAACAGCAGCAGGGGCAGGAGTAGCTCGCGGGCCCTCATGTGCACCGTGAGGCCCGCGAAGAAGGTCCCGATGGTCGAGAGGCCGAAGGTGCCCAGCGCCGCCACCGCGATCAGCCCCGGCGCGTGCGGCAACATGTCGATCTGGAACAGAACGGCGGCGGCGGGGAAGAGCAGCACCTCGAGCGCGGCCAGGAGCACCAGGTTGGCCAGCAGCTTGCCCAGGTAGATGGCGCGCACGTCGCCGGGGTACAGTCGAAGGAGCCGCGTTCCCCCGGCCAGCTCCTCGCTCTGGAAGGCGCGCCCCAGCGACAGCGTCCCGGTGAACAGGATCGCCACCCACAGGAGGCCGCCGGCCAGCCGTCCCAGGAGCTGCGTATCGGGACCGATCGCGAAGCTGAACAGGAAGAGGACCAGGGCCGCGAACGAGATCATGGCGCTGAACCCCTGCCGCGTGCGCACCTCCGTGACGAGGTCCTTCCAGAGAATGGCTCCGGCCCGGCGCCCGATGCCGCTCACGAGGAAACCGCCGTGCCCACGACGCCGCGCTCGAGCCGGACCACCCGGTCGGCGTGGAGCGTCGCGTCCGCCACGCGGTGCGACGCGATGAGCACCGTGGCGCCGGCGTCGCGCCAGGCCACGATCGCCTCCTGAACGAGCGCCACGCCCGACTCGTCCAGGCTCACGAAGGGCTCGTCGAGGAGCACCAGCTCGAGGTCGCGGAGCCGCATGCGGGCCAGCTCGAGACGCTTGCGCATGCCGCTCGAGTACGCCCGTGCGCGCGTGTGCGCAGCCTCCGACAACCCCACCGCCTCGAGCGCCGCCTCGAGCGCTCCTTCGGCGGGCCGAAGGCCGGCCATGCGGGACGCGAACCGCAGGTTCTCGATGCCCGTGAGCTCCTCGTAGGCGTGTCCCGACGGCGTCATGAGGGCGCTGCGCGTCCGCACCTGGTCCCCGCCCGACGGCAGGGGAAACCCCAATACTTCCACGTTGCCGGCCGTGGGCCGGAGCAGCGTGCACAGCACGCTGAGCAGGGTCGTCTTGCCGGTGCCGTTGGCCCCCAGGAGGGCGACGACGGACCCGGACGCGATCTCGAGATCGATGCCGCGCAGGGCCCACCGACGGCCGAACCGGCGAGTGAGCCCCTCGGCACGGACGGACGCCCTCATGGCCGTTTCTCCCGGGTCCGGGACGCGGTCCGAGGCGGGCGGCGCGCGGTGCCCCAGCGAGCCCGTCGGGACCCGCGGAATCCCGCATCGGCTCCGCCTGGCCGGCCGTCGAGCCCCGCCCTACGTTCGGGCGGATGAGACTCGAACAGATCGCCGCCATCAGCCAACCGAGCGACACCAAGGTGCTCCTGCTCGTCCTCGATGGCTTGGGCGGACTGCCGCGCGAGCCGGGCGGCCCCACCGAGCTCGAAGCCGCCCGGACCCCGAACCTCGATGCGCTCGTGAAGGCGGGCACGTGCGGGCTCCACCATCCGGTGGCCCCTGGCGTGACCCCCGGCAGCGGACCCGGACATCTGGCGCTGTTCGGCTACGATCCGCTGTTCTACGAGACCGGGCGAGGCGTGCTCGAGGCGCTCGGGATCGAGTTTCCGCTCGAGCCGGGGGACATCGCGGTGCGGGCCAACTTCTGCACCGTCGACGAGAGCGGTGCGGTGACCGATCGGAGAGCCGGGCGCATCTCCAACGAGGAGGCCGCGCCGCTGGCCGAGGACCTCGACCAGATCGCGGTGCAAGGGGCCAAGTTCTTCGTCCGGCACGTCAAGGAGCACCGCTTCCTCCTGGTCCTCCGCCCCGACGCGTACGCCGCGGCGGACGTATCGGACACCGATCCGGGCCGTACGGGCGAGCCCCCGCTCGAGCCGGTGGCCAGAAACGAGGAATCCGAGGCGACGGCCTGGCTGCTGGCCAAGTGGCTCGAGGCCGCTCGCGCCCGTCTGGCCGACCAGCCCCGCGCCAACATGGCGCTGCTGCGCGGCGTCTCGAGCAAGCCGCGCTGGCCCCGCTTCCAGCGCGTGTTCGGCATGCGCGCGCTCGCCGTGGCCGCGTACCCCATGTATCGGGGCGTGGCCCGCCTCGTCGGGATGGACGCGGTGGCCGTACCGGAGGGGGTGCAGCACCTGTCGACGGAGCTGGCCCGGCGCATCGATGACTACGACTTCTTCTTCCTCCACTTCAAGCCGCCGGACAAGGCGGGCGAAGACGGGGACTTCGACGGAAAGGTCGCGGTGATCGAAGAAGCGGATGCCATGGTGCCGCATTTGCTCGAGTCGAGTCCCGACGTCGTGCTCGTCACCGGCGATCATTCGACGCCGTCCACGCTGCGCGCGCACAGCTGGCACCCGGTCCCCTTCCTGATCCACGGAGGCGCCGCCCGCACCGATGCGGCGGACGCATTCGGAGAGACGAGGTGCCGGGACGGTTCGCACGGGATCGTCCCGGGTCGAGTCTTGATGCCGCTCGCCGTCGCCCGCGCGGGCCGCCTGGGGAAGTTCGGTGCCTGATGGGCAGGTGGGCCGCGTGACCGCTCAGGCCGTCGTGCGCGCCTCGTCCCCGTACTCGAGCCCGGCGCCTCCCATGGCCACCCCGGTCCCCACCGTGACGATCCCGAACACGAGATCGTTGAACAGCGCCTGGGCGTTGCTCAGGTAGGCGTGGATGAAAGGGGAGAACATGCTGTAGGCGCCGAGCGCGATCAGACCCCACCCGCTGAACCGGTTGATTCCCAGATTGAAAGAGATCGTGACGACGACGATGGCGGCGCCCAGCACCACGCTGTGCCACCACAGGAAACCCACCGGATATCCCCAGATGAACGGGGCCCCCATGTACCACAAACCCAAGCCGATTCCCACGAACCGTGACGCCATCGAGCCTCTCGCGAAGGTGTTGGTTCCGCGGCGCGCCTCGGGTCGATCGGTCCCGACGGCGCCGCGGCGTATGATGCGGTCCCCGATCGGGGGAGGCAAACGCGGACCGGTCGCAGTCGGCGCGCGAGGTTTCGCGCCCCGGTGGCATCTGACTAGATAGAAGGGTGTCCGAGCATCGCGAGAAACCCGTTCGAGAGCATCGAGTGTCGCTGGCCATCGAGTCGCCAGACATAGAGGCGGTCCGCAACGGCGATATGGTCGCCTTGCACCGTCTGTACGAGCGGTACGCACCGTCGCTCTTCAGTACCGCGCGTCGCATCACCGGCACCGAGGCCGATGCCCGGGACGTCGTGCAGGACGTGTTCGTGGGGCTGCCGCGCGCCCTGCGCACCTACCGGGGCAGCGGATCCCTGGGGAGCTGGTTACGTACCGTGACGGCCCGGCAAGCACTCATGATGCTGCGCGCCCGGAGGCGGCGACGTGAGGTGCCGCTCGCGGGGATCGGCGAGCACCTCGCGGCCAGCCCGGCCCGCAGCACGGTCGACCGGGTGTGGCTCGAGGCGGCGGTCGAGCGTCTCCCCGAGCCCCTGAGGCTCGTCGTGGTGCTCAAGGAGATCGAAGGCCTCTCGCACCGCGAGATCGCGCGGGAATTGGGGATCGCGGAGACGACCTCGATGGGACGGCTGTACAAGGCGAAGGGTCAGCTGCGCCGCTGGATGGGGACGGATGCGTAGTCATCCGAGCGAGCGGGCCCTGGTCGCGTATGCGGACGGGACGACGGCGGCCTCGCGCAGGTCCCACATCGAGCGCCACCTGGCCCGCTGCCCAGCGTGTCGCCGAGAGGTGATGGAGATTCGAGCGCTGGGCGACGCGCTGCGCACGTTGCCTCCGGTGGAGGTGCCGCCCGGCACGTGGGACGAGATCGAGCGGCGGCGGCGGGGCGGGGACGGTGTCATCCTCGCGCTCGAGCCGCCCGCCCGCCCGCGCTCGACCTGGCGGTTGCCGGCGATCCTGGTCGCCGGGCTGGTCCTCGGCGCCGTCCCCCTCACCTTCGCCGCGCTGTGGCCCGGCCCGGCCGCGGCGGGTGCGAGCCGACTCACCCTCACCCCGAGCCCGGCCGCCCGGGCCGACGATGCGCCGCTGCTCCTCGATCTCTCGTTCGAGACCGGCGGCGCCCTGGCCGGCGCGGACATGCTGGTCGTCCGCGGCGAGACGTGGGTGCCGACCCCCAACACGGCCGGCGATGCCGCCACGAGAGCCGTGGAGGGGCGCTTGTTCCGCGCCGGGAAGGGGCGATTCGCGGGTTCCGTCGGCGTTCGGCCCGAGTCGGAGTTCGGCTGGTTCGTCGTGGAGGGCGAGCGAGGCGAGATCCTCGAGGGCGTCGGCGTGCCGCGTTGGGAGTACGTGCGACGGGGCCCGGACGGGCGCCCCACGCGAGCGGCGCTCCTGCAACGGGTGAGGGCCTACGAGAACACCCACACCGCGATCGCAATCGAGAGCGCGCGGACGCTCACCCAGCGGTTCCCCGACGATCCGCTGGGCTGGTCTCTGCGGGCCGGACTGGAGCTGAACGTAGCCGCGCCCGCGCGCATCGACAGCCTGCGCGCCGACTTCGGCGCGGAC
>JBFIOX010000060.1:0-10651 GCA_041610455.1 Gemmatimonadota bacterium | reverse complement strand
TGCCAGCTCGAGGACACGCCCGACGCGCATTTCATCATCGACCGCCACCCCGGTTTCCAGAACGTGTGGCTGGCCGGGGGAGGATCGGGGCACGCGTTCAAGCACGGCCCCGTGCTCGGCGAGTACGTGGCGCGTCGCGTGCTGGGTGAGTCGACCGACCCGGCGCTCGACGACCTGTTCGCGCTCCGCTAGGCGCGCTCGTGCCCGGCAGCCCGACCGACGGAGCGGCCGAAGCGCGCGGCGCGGCGGCGACGCTGGACGATCTGTTCGCTCCGGAGGTGATCGCCGACCCGTACGCCTACTTCGCGCGTCTGCGCGAGTCCGCCCCGGTGCATTGGAACGCCCGCTTCGGTCTCTGGGTGGTGACCGGGTATCACGAGATCGTATGGCTTCTCCGACACCACGAGCGGTTCTCCTCGGCGATCATCGAGAACGTCCGAGAGACGCCCTACCCACCGGTCCACCCCGAGGACGAGCCGCTGTTCGCCGAGGTCCGCGCCTTCCGATCGGAGCAACTCGTCGAGCAGGACCGGCCGGCGCACCTGGAGCAGCGGAGCGTGATCCACAAGTACTTCACGCCCACCGCCATGGAGAGCTGGCGACCGTTCGTGCGCGCCGCCGTGGTTCAGCTCCTGGACGAACTGGCCGGCAAGCGGGAGATGGAGGTCCTCACCGAGCTGGCCGCCCCGCTTCCGGTGCGCGTCATCGCGGAGATGATGGGCGTGCCCTACGAAGATCGCGACCATCTGCGGGCGCTGGCGGACAGCATCCTGCACATGAACCGCGGCGAGCCGGATCGGCTGCGGCCCCTGACGGCGGGGATCCGGGGGATCCTTGAATACGCGGCTCCCTTCGTGGAGCGGCGGATCGCCGCGCCCGAGGACGACTTCATCTCGGTCCTCGCCCAGGGAGAGAAGGCGGGCGTCTTCACGCGCCACCAGGTGCTGGTAAACACGGGGCTTCTGCTGTTCGCCGGTCACGAGACGACCATGAACCTGATCGCCAACGGCCTCCTCGCGTTCATCCGGCATCCGGATCAGTGGGAGCGCTTGAAGGCCGATCCCGCGGGGATGGTGCGTTCGGCGACGGAGGAATGTCTGCGCTACGACCCTCCGGTGAAATCGACGCAACGCATCGTGGCACGCGAGACGGAGTTGGGGGGGCGGAACCTGCGACCCGGCGAGCGGATCCGCTGGATCATCGCGGCGGCCAACCGCGACCCGGCCGTGTTCGCCGACCCCGACGGCTTCGACATCGGGCGCCAGCCCAATCCGCATCTCTCCTTCGGATCGGGCATCCACTACTGTCTCGGCGTCGCGCTGGCGCGCATGGAGGGGCAGGAGGTGTTCCGCGCCTTGGCGGAGCGCTTCGGTCGCTTCGAGCTGGCCACCCGGACGCTCGCCTACCAGCCCAGCATCCAGTTCCGGTCACTCAAGGCCCTGCCGGTGAAGTGGTGACCGTGGCCGCGACGGGAGGTCGAAGATGACGCGCCGGCTCCGCATTGCCGTCGATCACGGGCTGTGCGTCGGCAACGCCATGTGCGTGGCCACGGCGCCCGGCGTCTTCGTCCACGACGAAAACAGGCAGAGCCAGGTCCGCGACCCGGCGGGGGGGACGGCGGAGAAGATCCTAGAGGCCGCCGCCAACTGTCCGGTCGGGGCAATCACCGTGGTCGACGCCGACACGGGAGAGCGTCTCTTCCCGGCCTGACCCGACATCCCTCGCTCGGCTCGGTCGATGCCCTCAGAACGGGTTCGTGGCGAACACCGAGAACTCCGGCACGAAGCCGCGACGGTCGAGCTTCAGCGCTCCCACGATGGCGTCGGCGATCTCGCGCGGGCGGAGCTTCTTGGGCGAGGGGTCCTGGCCGTGCCCCGCCTTGGCCGCGAAATCCGTCAGCACCTCGCTTGGGTTCACGAGCATGACGCGCACGTCGTGCCGCCGGAGCTCGTCGCGCCAGCACTCGGTCATGCCGCGCAGCGCGAACTTCGAGGAGGCGTAGGCGGTGCTGCCGCGCCCGCCGCGCAAGCCGGACGTGGAGGAGATGTTGATGAGCTCGCCGCTTCCCTGCTTCACGAACTGTCGCGCGGCCTCACGACCCATGAGGAACGCCCCGAACACGTTGGTCCGGTACACCGCCTCGATCTCCTCCAGCTCCATCTCGACGAGCGGTTTGAAGATCCCGAAGCCCGCGTTGTTGACCAGAATGTCGAGCCGACCGTGCTTCTCGACCACGGCGGCCACCGTCGCCACCGCATCGGCCTCGACCCCCACATCACCCGCGATGTGGTCGACGCCCAGTTCGCCCGCGGCGCGCGCCAGCGACTCCTCGCGCCGGCCGGTGATGGTCACGTCCATCCCCTCCGCCTTGAACGCCTCGGCGATTCCCCATCCGATGCCCTCGCTCCCGCCGGTCACCAGCGCGATCGCGCCCTCTAGGTTCATCTCCCGCTCCGTTTCGTGGCTCAGCGCAAGCCGTGCGTTGCCTTGAACGTCGACCAGTCGCGCTTCAGCGCCAGAAAGGCGTCGAAGTCACCGCAGGTCAGGAATGGGTTGTTGGCCTTCTCGAGGGCGATCGTCGAGGAGGGCCGGCACCCGTAGTCGTGCCCCGGCCAGATGGTGGTGTCGTCCGGCAGCGCCGCGAGCGCGCGCCCCAGACTGTCGTACTCCGCCCGTGCCTGGGCCTCGGTCCCGGTGCCGCCGACCTTGCCCACGAAGAGCAGATCTCCGGTGATGGCCACGCGGTGCTCGGGAAGGTGCACGAGCACGTGGTCGTCGGCGTGTCCCGGGACGTGCAGAAAACACAGGCGCAGCGATCCGACCGACAGCTCCTGCCCATCGGTCAGCTCGATGTCGCAGCCGCTCGCCCCCGGACCGGCGGCCAGGGGCGCCCCGGTGCGGGCGCGGGCCTGCGCGTTCCCGTTCGTGTGGTCCTGGTGGCCGTGCGTGTTGACGATGAGCTCGATCCGCAGGCTCTGCGCCTCGGCCCGCTCGATCATGCCGTCGGGATCGTAGGAGGGGTCGACGAGCGCGGCGGCGCCGGCCGCGCGATCCCCGAGGAGATAGCCGAAGTTGCGATCGCCGCCGGTGCGAATCTGTTCGAAGATGAAGTTCACGCTCGCTCCTTTGGGCGCTGCCCTCGCTCCTTCGGGTCGGCTGCCTCCGCTCCCTTGGCCCCCTGCCGGCCCGCGGGCTTCAGACGTCGCGCAGCGGATTCCAAGCCTTTCCGGCCTGGCGCGCGGCCGCGATGCGCGCCTCGGCCAGCCGGTCCGCCGCGGCGGCGGTGCTGATGCCGCGCTCGGCGGCCACCCGCACCACCTCCCGCGTCTGCTCGTAGATCTGCTCCACCTTGGGGAACACCGTGTCGTCGTCCGTGGGCGCGCCGCGCACCTCCTCCTGACAGCGTATCAGGCCGCCCGAGTTCACGAGATAGTCCGGTCCGTAGACGATGCCGCGCTCGGCCAGCGCATCGGCGTGCCGCGGCTCGGCGAGCACGTTGTTCGCGCCGCCAGCCACTGCCGCGCAGCGGAGTCGCGGGATCGTCGCGTCGTCCAGCACGGCGCCGATCGAGCACGGCGAGAAGACGTCGCACGGGATGTCGTAGATCTCCTCGGGGGAGACCGCCGCGGCCCGCAGTTCTTCCACCGCTCTCTTCACGGGCCCGTCGGCCACGTCGCACACGGTCAGCCTCGCCCCGGCCGCGTGGCAGTACCGGGCCACGCGCAGGCCCACGTTGCCCAGCCCCTGGACGGCGACGTGCCGGCCGGCCAGCGCATCGCTCCCCGTCGAGGCGTGGAGGACGGCGCGGATCCCGCACGTCACGCCGTAGGCCGTCGCCCCCGAGGCGTCCCCGGCTCCCCCGGCCCGCTCGTCCACGCAGGACACGTGTCGCGTCACGTCTCGCAGCACGGCCATGTCCCGGGGATCGGTCCCGATGTCCTGACCGGCGATGTAGGCACCGCCCAGCGCGTCGACGAAGCGGGCCACGGCCCGCAACAGCTCCGGGGTCTTCTCGGTCCGCGCATCGCCCACGACGACCGACTTGCCGCCCCCGAGCTCCACCCCGCTGATGGCGGCCTTGTAGGTCATGCCGCGGGCCAGACGGAGAACGTCGAGCAGCGCGTCCTCCTCGCTCGCGTAGGGATACATCCGCACGCCGCCCAGCGCGGGTCCGAGCGTGGTGTCGTGGATCGCGATGATGGCGCGCAGCCGCGTCCCCGGGTCGTGGCAGAACACGACGCGCTCGTACTCGTGCTCCGTCATCGGCTCGAACACGCGCATCCGACCTCCTTACCCCGTGCCCGCGATGGTCGCGATCGTCTGGCGCAGGGCCACCCACGCGATCCAGGCCAACAAGAGTGGCGCCGCGTATCGCACCAGGCGGATCGGCCCGCGGATGAACCGCGCCACGCCGGGAGATGCTCCCGCCCGCAACTCCTCCTCCGGGTCCTTCATGACCCACCCGACCAACAGGGCGATGCCGAGCACGCCGACGACCGTGAACAGCTCGGCCGCCACCTGGTCCATGATGCCGAGCGCCCCGAGGGAGAGGGCGGGGATCACCCCGAGCAGGCCCGCGCACGCCCCCGCGGCGATGGTGGCCCGCCGCCGCGCCATGCCCGCCTGATCGATGAGGGTGGCCGAGACCACCTCGAGCAGCGAGACGGCCGACGTGATCGCGGCTACCACTAGGGCGGCGAAGAACGTGAACCCGACGACGCGCCCCGCCGTCTCCATCTGCGCGAACGCGCTGGGCAGCGAGATGAAGAGGACCCCCATGGTGCTGCCGCCGATCTGATCGGAGAGACCGAGCGCGAACACGATGGGGAACACTACGAGGCCCGCGACGAAGGCGACGCTGAAGTCGGCGAGCGCGATGACGGTCGCCTCGCGGGCCAGGTTCTCTTCGCGCGACAGATACGAGGCGTAGGTGATCATGATGCCCATGCCTACGCTCAGCGAATAGAAGGCCTGCGCCGCCGCACCCTGCAGCACCACCGGGTCGAGCACCTCGCCGAGCGAGGGCGACAGATAGAACCGGTATCCCTGCCCCGCGCCGGGCAGACCTGCGGCCCACACGGCCAGGCCGAGCAGCAGGACGAAGAGGGTGGGCATGAGCACCACGCTGGCCCGCTCGATGCCCCGGCGGACGCCGAACGCCACGATGCCCACCGTGATGCCCATCGAGATGGCGTGGAACGCGACGGCCGCGGGACCCGTGGAGATCTCGGCATACCGGCGGCCCGCGTCGGCCGCGAACCCGAAGGCGGCGGCCTCGACGGCGAAGCGGATGGCCCAGCCCGTGATCACGGACAGATACGCCAGGATCGTGACCGAGGTGAGGAGAAAGAGGAGGCCCAGCGGCGTCCAGAGCTTCCCGCCGATGCGGCGCACGGCGCCCAGGGCCGACGAGCCGGCGCGCCGCCCGAGGGCGAACTCGGCCAGCATCATGGGCACGCCGATCAAGAACACCATGAGCACGTAGGCCGCGACGAACGCCGCCCCGCCTCCCTCGGCCGTCTGGTAGGGGAAGCGCCACATGTTTCCCAGGCCGACGGCCGAGCCGACCGCCGCGAGCACGAAACCGAGCCGGGTCCCGAACCGCTCGCGAGGCGTCTCCCCACGTGCTGGAGACTCGTGGCTCATGGACAGCTCCTCGGAGTTGGTCGGGCGATCGGCGGCGACTCGGTCCCGCATGCGAGACGGCTAACGACAGTTGCCGGCTCCCTGATCGGGGCGCAAGGATGGACGCGCGGTGGGACGAAGCGGTGCTAGCCGAGTGAGGTGCGCTTGAAGCACGGGAAGAAGGTCGAGGGGCTCACGCTGACGCGCGACGATTTCGAGCGGGCGCGAGCCCACGTGGCGCCGCACGCGTACCGGACGCCGCTCCTGACCTCGCGATCCCTCGGCGACGCGAGCGGCTTCGAGGTTCGACTCAAAGCCGAGCTCTTTCAGCGCGGCGGCTCGTACAAGGTGCGGGGCCCGCTCAACAAGATCGCCCACCTGACGGATGAGGAGCGCGCCCGCGGGATCGTCTGCTCTTCGGCGGGCAACCACGCGCAGGGCGTGGCGATCGCGGCGCGGCTCTACGGGATCAAGGCCGTCGTGGTCATGGCCGAGAACGCGACGAGGTCGAAGATCGCGGCCACGGAGGGGTACGGGGCCGAGGTCGTGCTGCACGGCTCGATCTGGGACGAGGCCAACGAGAAGGCGCTCGAGCTGGTCGAGACGCGGGGGCTCACCTACCTCCACCCGTTCGACGATCCGCTGCTGATCGCCGGGCAGGGCACGCTGGGACTCGAGATTCTGGAAGACTGGCCGGAGACCGAGTTCGTGGTCATCCCGATCGGGGGCGGGGGCCTCATCTCGGGCAACGCCATGTCGCTCAAGAGCGTCAAGCCGGGGGTGCGCGTGATCGGCGTGGAGTCTTCGGGCGCGCCGGCCATGCGGCGGAGCGTGGAGGCCGGGAAGCTGGTCACGCTCGATCGGGTCGACTGCGTCATCGACGGGCTGCGCGTGAAGCGGGTCGGCCAGAACACCTTCTCGGTCGTGTCGCGATTCGTAGACGACATCGTGACGCTTCCCGATGGTCAGATCTTCGAGGCGGTCCTGTGGCTCATGACGCGGGCAAAGCTCGTGGCCGAGGGCGCGGCGGCGGCGCCCGTGGCCGCGCTGCTGGGCGGGCTGATCGAAGCGCCGCCCGGGGCAAAGGTGGTCTGCGTGCTGAGCGGAGGGAACCTCGACGTGGAGCAGCTGCGCGGCCTGAGCTGGAACTGACCGACCCGCGGAGCCTCGGACGGGGCCGCGTCGGCGAAGACGGCCCGCATGCGCCCGCGATCCAGACGTCTCAGTCCGGGCGCGCGGCTGCCCCGTCCCGGGGAGCTGGAACGCGCCACACGGGGTAGCGGGCGCGGGGCGCCAGGACGTCCGCCAGGAATCCCCAGGCCGCGAAGCCGTCGTCGGACATCGGCTCCAGCAGCGAGAAGGCGAGCCGGCCCAGCGGCTGGTCCACGGCCAAGCGCAGGGTGCCCTCGGGCGGCGTCAGGCGACCGGGCTCGTACGCGCCGAACAAGGTCTGCTCGTGGCGTCCCTGGAAGGGGCGTTCGGCCGTGCGCACCGAATCGATCCGGAACGTCTCGATGTCCAGCGGCGCGGTGCCGGCCGGCTCGAGATGGATCCCGTGCGCGGCGAGGCGGATCGCCACCTCCTCCAGCTCGGGCGGCACCAGGTAGGCGGCGGGGGCCCGCTCCCGGTGCGTCGCGGCGAAGGTCCCGTACTCGTACATGGGAGCCACGTAGCTGGTGTCCCGGCGCCGGAGCAGAACCTGCCCCGTGAGCGGGTGCCGCTCCTCGTCGACCGCGCCGAGAAGGATGTCGACGGGCCGAGCCGAGCGCGCGAACGTGGCCCGCAGCGCGAGCGAGTCGCCGACCACGCTCGTCGCGTCGGCGTCCCGCACGACCGACCGGATCTCCGCGCCGTGCTCGTGCGCGAACGCGAGGGCCTCCTCGACGAAGCGCTTCGTCGCCAGCACGCGCTCCTCGAAAGTCGCGTAGGCGTAGGCCTCGCTCAGGAGGGCGAACCGGTTGCGCAGACCAATGTAGTTGTTGTTGAAACGGGGCCGGTGGTCGAAGGTGTACCATCCCTGCTCCGCGTCCTCGGCGGGCGCGAGCGCGTTCCCGTAGTAATACGTCTCCCATCCATCGGCAGCGCGCATGCGCTCGGTCACGAAGGGCAGCCAGCGCTCGCGCAGCAGCTCGCCGATGGCCGGCGGCGTGTTCGGGTGCAACGGTGGCGAGTAGGTGAGGTGGTACGCGTGGCGCGTGCCGTTCGTGGTGTGCAGGTCGAGGGCGACGTGCGGATCGTACTCGCTCAGCAGCCGCGCCACCGAGCGAGCCTCGGGGGAGTCGAGCTTCATGTGATCGCGGTTGAGATCGAGCCCCTGCGCGTTGGCCCGCTCACCCATGCCGCCGATGGGGCCGTGCTGGCGGCCCCGGTTCGTGAGGGCGATCCGCTCGTTCCCATCGGCATTGTAGATGGGAGCCACGAGCAACACCGAGGATGACGCCCAGGCGCGGTGGCGGCCGGCCACCCAGTCCCGCAACAGCATCTGGAGGGCCTCTTTGCCGCACACTTCGCCGGCGTGGATGTTGCCCTGCAGATACACGACGGTCTTGCCGGAAGCGCGGACCGCGGCCGGGGTCGCATCGTCCACGTCGCCCACTACGGCCAACGGCAGTGGGCGGCCCTCCGACGAATAGCCGAACGTGGTGAGGCGGATGGTCGGGTCCGCGGCGCTCGCCCGTTCCATGAATTGCACCACGTCCGCGTACGAGCTGGTCTCGCGGTACGCGGTGCGCTCGGCCCGGGTCCGGAGGACGTCGGCCGACTCGGGCTGCCGGCAGACGGCGACCGACGCGGCGAGCAGCGTCACCGCGATCGCGCCCCGCGTCCGCATTACCGGATGCCCACGAGGCCCCGGATCGATTCGATCAGCTTCGGCGCGTCCCACCCCACCCCGTGCTTGAACACGATCCGGGTGTCGCGTATGTGCCCATCGCGCTCCGGGTCACCCTGTAGCACGACGAGATCGGCGATCTTTCCCACCTCGACGGTCCCGACCTCGTCGCCGATGCCCAGCACCTCGGCCCCGTTGGCGCTCATGATCCGGATGACCTGGACGGGCGTGAAGCCCGCCTCCAGAAGCAGCTCGTAGTTCTTCTGATCGCCGTATCCGGGCGGCGCGGCCCCGTATCCCGTCGGGTCCACCCCCGCCGCCAGGAGGCCGCCCGCCTGGACGAACGCGTACTCGTACTCGAGCGCCTTCCTGTAGATGTCGGGGTGGATCGCGATGCCGGACTCCAGGTTCGCGTTTCGCCGCACGTCCGCGATGGCTCTGACTTCCGCGGCGATGTCGGGGGCGAGGATGTCGTACACGCGCTCATCGATGGGCCCCCTTCCCGGCACCGAGATCTCGTACACGGCGAGCGTCGACGTCATGGCCACATCGTTGGCGATCATGTCGCGGAAGGTGGCCTGCACCGCCTCGCCGTTCACGTCTAGATCGCGGTAGTAGTCGCGGAAGCCCGACGGGCACTCGTCCGGCCGCTTGCCCGGGTAGTACTCGCTGTTGGCGAACAACCCGTGCTCGAGGTTGTCGATCCCCGCCGCCACGGCTTCGCGGTATCCGACGGAGCACAGGTGCGCCGTCACCTTCACGCCGTGCTTGTGCGCCTCGTCGATCGCCGCCGCGAGCTCATCTCGGCTGATCCAGGTGTAGGCCTTGAACCAACTGACGCCTTCCTCCGCCCAGTAGCGCACGACGCGACGGGCCTGCTCGGGGCCCTGCAGGCGCGTCATGGTGCGCGATCCCTGCTCCCCGGTCAGATAGGGACCCGTCGTGAACATCGTGGGCCCGATGGCGCGCCCCGCGTCGATCTCCCGCTTGAGGTTGATCTCCTCGTAGGGCGCGCGCGCGCCGGTGGTGCGGATGGTGGTCACCCCGGAGGCGAGATAGAGCCGCGATCCCGAGAACGAGAGCTGCGCCGCTCGCCCGTTACCGCCCGTGTAGTAGCTGTGGTTGTGGAGTCCCACGAGCCCCGGAATGACCGCGTGTCCCCGCAGATCCAGAACCTCGGCCCCGCGCGGCACGCCGACCTGCCCCGACGGCCCGACCGCGGCGATGCGATCGCCCTCGATGACGACCGTCTGGTCCGCCCTGGCGGGGCCTCCGGTGCCATCGATCAGCTTGACGTGGGTGAGCGCGATGACCGGCGCCCGCACCGCGACGAATTCCTCGATCCCCTCGTCCTGCCCTGCCAGAGGCGTGGCGAGGAAGCCGAGAAGGAGTGCGGCCCCGATCAGCCGGCCGTGGGCTCGCGGCGCTCCCGGCGGCCCGGAGGTGCGAGACAGACCTGTCATGGCGGGCGTCCTTTTCTGAATCGACGGGTGTTCAACCCGGCGCGGCCTGCCGAATTTGGGCGGCGCGGCGCAATGGGACGAGACGGCGACGGGCGCCGATCGTGAGCACGATGACGGCGCCGGAGCGGCCCGGCAACCGCGTCCGGGTGCGCCCTTCGGGACGCGTGGACCACGAGTCTGGAGGATGGGATGAGCGAGGCGAAGCGAGGGGCTCCGACCCGTCCGGTGGAGTGGGGAAAGGATCCCGGACCCGCGGACGAGATCCGGTACCTGCAGGGTCCGGGACGCCGCCGCCACGAGCTGGGACGCACGCTCCGCATCGCGCGCGAGTTCCTGCACGGCGTTCGCCAGCTCCACTTCGTCGGCCCCTGCGTCACCGTGTTCGGGTCGGCCCGCTTCGGCGAGGGAGATCCCTACTACGACGTGGCCCGCCAGATCGGCGCCGCGCTGGCGCGCGACGGGTTCACGGTCATGACGGGCGGAGGCCCGGGGATCATGGAGGCGGCCAACCGGGGAGCCAAGGAGGCGGGCGGGATCTCGCTCGGGTGCAACATCAAGCTGCCCAAGGAGCAGGAGCCCAATCGGTACTTGGACAAGTGGATCACCTTCCACTACTTCTTCGTCCGCAAGGTGATGCTCGTGAAGTACTCCTACGCGTTCGTGGCCCTGCCGGGCGGCTTCGGGACGATGGACGAGGTGTTCGAGACGCTCACCCTGGTCCAGACCGGCAAGA
>JBFIOX010000059.1:0-10675 GCA_041610455.1 Gemmatimonadota bacterium | reverse complement strand
CTGCCGAGTCAGGAGATCGTGCTGGTGCGGGGCGTCGTCACGCTGTCGATGAGCTGGGTGGCGCTCCGCGCGGCCGGGGTGAAGCCGGGCGGGAACCGGAAATGGCTGCTCGCGGTGCGCGGCATCCTCGGCTTCGCCGCCGTGAGCGCGTTCTTCTATGCGGTCATCCACCTCCCGCTGGCCGATGCGACCGTCATCCACTACACGAACCCGGTGTTCACGGCCGTGCTCGCGGCTCTCGTGCTGGCCGAGCCCATCCGCGCGCGCGACGCGGCGAGCCTCGTCCTCTCGCTGGTCGGGGTGGTACTCATCGCCCGCCCCACGTTCCTGTTCGGCGGAGAGCCCCTCGATCCCCTCGGCGTGTCCATCGCGGTGCTCGGGGCGGTGCTGAGCGCGGGGGCCTACGTGAGCGTGCGGGCCCTGCGGCGCACCGAGCACCCCATGGTCATCGTGCTCTGGTTCGGGGTCATCACCACCCTGGGGAGCGTGCCCGCGTCGGCGGTCGATTTCGTGGTCCCGAGCGCGTGGCTGTGGGTCGGTTTGCTGGGCGTCGGCGTCACGACGCATGCGGGCCAGGTGTGGCTCACGCGTGGCCTCGCGCTCGAGCCGGCCGGCCGGGCCATGACGGTGGGCTACGTGCAGATCGTGTTCGCGGCCGCCTGGGGGGCCCTCTTTTTCTCGGAGATTCCGACCGCGAGCACGATCTTGGGCGCGACGCTGATCCTGGGCAGCACCCTGGCCCTGGGTCAGCCGGCACGGGCCAGACCCACGTGAGCGAGAAGCGGGAGGCCGGGCCGGGCCGGAGCGGGGATCAACCCGAGCCCGCGGGCACGCCGGCGGACCTCGCGCGCGCCCGCGCGGTGCTCGAAGGGGCCCGCCGGGTGCTCGTCCTCACGGGCGCCGGGGTAAGCGCCGAATCGGGGATCCCCACTTTCCGGGGGACGGGCGGATTGTGGCGGAGCTTTCGGGCCGAGGACCTGGCGACGCCGGGGGCGTTCGCCCGCGATCCGCGCCTCGTGTGGGAGTGGTACGGCTGGCGGCGCGAGGTGGTGGCCGGGTGTCTGCCCAACGCGGCCCATCTCGCGCTCGCCCGTTGGCAGACGCGTCGCGAGGGCGTCCGCATCGCCACCCAGAACGTGGATGGGCTGCACGTCGCCGCGGCCGCGCGGGTCGCGGAGGAGCGCCCGCCCGCCGCGGGAGCCCAGGCTCAGGCGGACGAGCGCGCGCAGGACCACGCGAAGGACCTCCTCGAGATCCACGGGACCCTGTTCCGCGTGCGCTGCACCCGGTGCCGGAAGCGGGAGCCGCACCGCTCCCCGATCGACGCCTCGACCCACGCCTCGCTGCCCCGCTGCGGCGCGTGCGGCGGCCTCCAGCGCCCCGACGTCGTCTGGTTCGGGGAGGCGCTCGACCCCGACGTGCTGGCGCGGGCGCTCGGCTGGGCGGAGTCGGCCGACGCGTGCCTGGTGGTCGGCACGAGCGCCGTCGTGCAGCCGGCGGCGAGCCTGGCGGTGGCCACGCGCGAGGCCGGCGGGGACATCGTCGAGGTGAACCCCGAGACGACGCCGCTGTCCCCGCTCGCCGCCGTCGCCCTGCGCGGACCGGCCGCCGAGCTCATCCCCGCGCTCCTCGGCTGAGCTCCGCGGCTCCGGGGAGGTGCGTCAGGGCTCGTCGGTCACGAAGCGCCCGTCGCCCAGGAACTCGATCAGCTCTTCCAGCTCGGCCCGCCACCCGGCCACGTTGCTCTGCCGGTGCTCGTCCGTCGCGAACTCGGTCTCGCGCACGCGCAGGATGGTGCGCCCCTGGTGGTGGGAGCGCAGGGTCCACTCCACCCGCGTGGTCACCCCATCCCCGACCGGCGTTTCGGACTCGAGCGACCAGTGCCACACCAGCCGGCGACCCGGCTCGACCGCGTCGAAGCGGACGGCTTTGCGGCCGTACTCGTGCCACACGAACCAGCCCTCGGCCCCGGGGGCGACCTCGAGATCCGCGCGGTCCGGAAACCAGCGCGCGATGTCGCCCGGTTCGGTGAGGGCGCGCCACACGCGCTCCCGATCCGCTCCGAGCTCGACGGCGTGCTCGACGACTCTTTCCACCGATCCTCCTCGGGTCCGTGTGTCAGCGCCCTGTCAGGGCAGTGCGGGGACGGCCCGGCGCGCGACGCGGGGCCGCGTGGCCGTTCTGGCGCCGCGGGGCGTCACAGCAATGCCGCCGGGGCGGGTCGCCACCGCTCACGGCGCCTCCCAGATGATCCGCTTGTGGTCCGTCGAGCCGTCGTCCTTGCGTGCCCGGCTGGCGCGGCTCCCCGTCCCGTGCCACTCGGGCACGCCGAACGGGAAGTCGCGCCGCGGAATCGGCTCGTGGTCCGCCGCGACGAAGTCGGTCCCGTACGTGGCGGGATCCACCGGCCCTCCCGCCTCCGGCACGACGACAGCTCGCAGCGCGGCGAGCCCCTGGTTCCAATTGTCGAGCAGCGCGGCGTGGTCGAGGGCCGAGGGATGGGTGATGTGCTGCACGTGCAGCACGCCGCTTCCGGGCCAACGCGCCACGGCGTCCTTGGCGGCGCTCCCCACGGCGATCACGGCCTCGAGCGGGTTCTCCGCCGCGATGCGGTCGAGCAGCGCGTTGCGGAAGCCGAGGATGTGCGGGTCCTCGGTGAGGTCGCGCAGCGTGCCCACGAACTGCCCGAACACGGGATACAGAAAGGTGTTCACCATCACGTAGTCGCGCCCGATCCCGAGCCGCCGCAGGAACCCCTGGACGCGTTGTCCCGAGGCCCCCACGAACGCGCGGTGGCCGATGAGCTCGTTGGCGGCCGGATCCTGCCCCACCACGAGCACCCGCGCCGTTCCGTCCAGTCGCCCACGGTAGTACACCGGCCCGAAGTCGAGGCGGAAGTCGCTGGGATGCGCCTGGTACGTGGTCAGGGGCGCCCCCGCGAAGAAGGCGCACCACGCCGGGTCGGGGCCGGGGTCGTGGTCGATGGGCACCGCCTCTTCGGCGATCGCGCGCGCCGCGCGCGCGAAGCGGTCCGAGGCCAGGTCCCCGATCGTCTCGATCGCGAATGCCTCGCGCAGGTGGGTGCGGTCGCCGGCCGAGACGCCCTTGAGCGCGTCGACCCCCAACGTGGCGATGTCGGCGGCCGTCTTGCCGCGGTGGGCCGCGACCAGCCAGTGATCGAAGCTTCCTTTCGCCATGTCGTCCTCCCTAGGCGTCGCGCGACAGCACGTGCCGGGTGCGCGCCACCGGCCGTCCGTCCGCATAGGCCACGATCTCGATCTCGGGCTGGCGCGCCCCCGCGATGGGCAGCCCGATGCGCACCCGCCCCGCCCGCAGGTCCCGCGTGGCGACGGGACGCCCCCCGGAGGTGACGCGGACCGCGTCCGCGTGCGGCGCCACGACGCGCAGCGTGCGACCGCGGCGCTCCACGGACACGCCGTACGCAGTGGCGGCGCGCAGGTGGTCGATGGCCGCCTGGATCAGGTGTCGGTTGCCGCGCAACAGGTCGGTCTTCGTCATGCGGTACACCCGGTCCGGCCGGATGCCGAAGTCCTCCACGAGCTCGCCGGCGTTGGCTCGGACGCGCAGCGTCCGCCGGACCGCCGTTCGCAGATCGGCGCCCCGGGGGAGTCGGGTGAGCCGGCCCCCGTCGGGCTCCTGGGCGGCCAGGTAGCGGAGCAGCCGATGCGACCAGACGTTGGCCCCGCCGGCCCCCGTGTTGTCCTGCAACCCGATGATGTGCCCCAGCTCGTGATCGGCGAAGCCGGCGATGAACATGTCCGCGGCGCTGTAGCAGAGCGCGTCGACGATGAGCACCTTGGGCCCCTGGTAGCGTTGGCCGCGCGCGTTGGCGGTATCCGGCGGCGTGATGGGGAAGCCGAGGGAGTGGGTCGCCCCGCTGGCTACCGAGCGTTGCATCGACGCGAGCCACGGGCGCAGCACCAGGCCGGGCAGCCGGGTCGACCGGTCGTGATTCTCGGCGAGGCGGAGGGTGGCCGGCGTGACGATGAACTGGGCCGGCTCGGGCTCGACCGGCTGGGGGCTGAGGAGCTCGAGCGCGCGCTCCGCCGCGTAGATCAGCCCGCCCCCGTTGCCGCGCACGTCGATGATCAGGCCCGCGGGCGAGAACGTGCCCAGCAATCGCGCCATCTCGTCGATGAACTCGTCCGGGTCGTGCACGTTGAACGTGAAGATGCGGAGGTATCCGTACTCGGACCCGTCACGGTCGAACACGCGCTGGGCGCGAAACACGGTGGGCATGTTGGACGGGATGGCTTCCGGCTTGGGGGGCCCGGCGGCGGCCCGGGCGCGCTTTCGCGGCCCGCGGGCGGGGGCCCGGCCCCGACCGGTGCGCGGTCTCGCGAGCCCCGCCCGCAACGCCTGCTCCTCCCGTACCTGGTCGGCCGCGAGCAAGACGCGCTTGGCGTGCTGGAGGTCGTCGGTGTGATCGTCCAGGCCCAGCCCCGCCGCCTCCACCGGTCCGACGCGCTCGGGCGACAGGGCGCGGAAGCCGGGACGCGGCTCGAACACCAGCCAGGGCTGCTCGTAGTAAGCGGTCGTCCCCTTGGCGGTGCGGTAGCCGAGCCTGACCCAGTCCTCGTCGGGGATCTGGCCTCGCGTGAGCGAGCGCAGCGTGAGCGAGTTCATGGCCCGGGCCCAGCGGGCGGCGGCGTTGCCGCCCGGCATCGTCTGCGCCAGTCGCGCCACGTAGCGCGCGATCGGGATCCCGTTCCAGTGCAGCACCTCCACTCCCTCCACGAACGTCTTGGGCCCCGGCTTGCCGATCCGTTTCGAGACGATGAAGCGCGCGTCGCCGGAACGGTCGACCCAGGCTTCGATCACGTAGGGGAGCCAGGCCACCTTGCCGCGGAAGGGTCGGGGCAGCCGGTAGGTGGTGTGCAGATCGCGCAGCGAGTCGAACACGGCGATGATCTCGCGATGGAAGTCCAGGTCCGAGAGCCCCTCACCCCCGCCCTGCGCCAGCTCGTACGAGAGGTTTCGCAGCCGCTGGATCGGATCGACCGCGTGCATCGTCCGCTTCATCGGCAGGTGGACGTAGTAGCTCTCGAGCAGGACGATGGCCTGCTCGACGATACACTGTCGCTCGTCCCGGCTCAGCGAGGCCTCGCGCGTCACGAAATCCCTGAGCCGGGGGGCGCGCCGGTGGTCCGGGGGTCCCGCCGCGTCTTCGTCTGCGACGTCGAGCGTCGCCTCGTCGGGGACGGCGAGCGAGCTGCCGTGCATGCCCGGCAGCTCCTCCTTGATGAAGCGCGGCAGGTTGAGCGAGTGCATGAGGCTCGTGAGGAATCCCGAGTCGTCGGGGACCGTGAGGCCGGCCAGCTCCATCGGCTCGACCCAGTCCGCCAGGTCTCCGGCACGGAGGGCTTCGAGGAAGGCGGCCGGACTCGCTTCCTCTTCGAACTCTAGCACCACCCGCAGGCGTGGCTCCTCCCAGCCGGGGGGCATGAGACCTTCGTCGATGCCGAGGGCGGCGAGGTCCACGCCCGGCGTCCAGCCCGCGGCCACGGCGTCGTCGAGATCCTGCGCCGCCTGGGGCAGGTTCCGGAGCGTGTCGGCGAGCCGGGTCTGCGCGTCGCCGAGACCCACGCCGAGCACCACGTCGCCCGGCTCCGGGGTGAGGTCGAGGATGCGCTTCGCGCCGCCGACGCGGATCTGCTCCCCGCCCCCGGCCCCGAAGGCCTTCATCAGGCGAGACTGGCCGACGCGTGGGATGCCGCCGATCACGACCAGCGTGAGACTCGTCTCGCGCGCCTCGATGAGCTTCTCGAACGGGTCGTCGCTGGGCTTCAGACCGGCGATCACGATGAGATCGGCCAGTTTTCCGGCGCCGAGGGTTCCCAGCTTGCTCTCCCAACGGAGGATCCTGGCCGGCGTCGTCGTGACCATCTCGCACAGCTCGCGCGCCGAGAAGAGGCCGCCCAGCTCGTCGCTCACGATGGCCGCCACCGTGAGCTCGCCCAGCAGGTTCTTGGTGCCGCTCGGCGCCCAGTCCGATCCCAGCGCGATCGGCACCCCGGCCGCTCGCGCCTCCGCGACCGTCGTCGTGTCGCCGTACAGGAGGTAGTTGCTGAGGGGAGACCACACGATGGACCCCCCGTGCGCCGCCAGGACGTCGAAGTGCGCGCGCTCGAGCGCCGTGCTGTGCACCCCGCAGAGCGAGGCCGCGATGCCCCAGGTGCCGTTGGACCGCCGCAGCCGCGTGAACTGCTTGATGGCCGTGTCGTGGACGCCGTCGTTGATCCCCTCGCTGAGGTGCTGCAGGTAGCAATCCGGAGCGGCGACGAGCTTGGCCAGGAATACGTCCGGGTCCTTGTCGGGCTCGCCGATTCGACACTGGGCCGCGTTGAGGCTGGGGTGGGGAGCGGTCTCCACGTTGCGCACCAGCCCCCGATACAGCGACTGGACGCCGGCGTTGGACTGGAGCGTGATCCCCTGCGAGGTGGTGACGCCTCCGAGCAGGCAGCGGCACTCGACGTACCGCACCAGCGCCTCGGCGTTGCCGGCCGTGTTGGCCAGCACGGTGACCGGCTTGGTCACCGCCCGCTTGTAGGCGTCCGTGCCCTGCCAGTGCCCGCTGTGCATGTACGCGCGGTCGACCTGCCACAGCGGGATGGCGTTGTAGGACAGATGGTTGTGGAGCTCGATGAGGCCCGGGTAGATGGTGCCCCCGGTGCGCACCGTGGCGGCGTTCGAGAAGCCCGGGGGTCGGGGCGCGCTCGCGGGGGCGACGTCCGCGATCGTGTCGCCCTGGATGTAGACCGCGCCGTCGTCTATGACCCCGTTCGGTGAGGGCGCGGAGGCCATGGTGACCACTCGTCCGCGGAGTACGTAGGGGTCGACCCTCGGATCGATGGCCACGGCATGACTCCTCGGTGGTTCGGCGGCCCCCCTCCGCGCGATGGATCGACAGCGTCCCTGCAAGATGATGCGCCCCGCCCGCGTGTCGAGCCCCCCGGCCCGGGGCCGCCGGTCGACGACGACGCCTCCTAAAGGGGCCGCGCCTCCCGACGGTCCCCGTCCAACCACTCCTCGATGAGGCGACGAGCGATGGATACGCGCGGCGGCAGCCGGAGGCCCACTTCGCGGCGCCGCCACACCTCGTCGCGCTCGAACCAGCGTGCGTCGGACAGCTCGCGACGATCGACCCGCAGCTCGCCGCCGGTTCGCACGGCGTGGAAGCCGAGCATGAGCGACGAGGGGAACGGCCAGGGCTGCGATGACCGGTAGGTGACCGACCCCACCTCGATCCCCGCTTCCTCGCGTACCTCGCGCGACACGGCCTCCGAGAGGCTCTCGCCCGGCTCCACGAATCCGGCCAGCGTCGAGTAGACGCCCTCGGGCCAGATGTCCTTGCGGCCCAAGAGGCATCGATCACCGTCCGATACCAGCACGATGATCGCGGGGTCGGTGCGCGGAAAATGCTGCGCCTCGCATTGCGGGTTGTCGCATTGCCGGATGTGTCCGCCCTCGCGCGGCGAGGTGGGGTGTCCGCAGCAGCCGCAGTAACGGTGGCGACGGCTCCATGTGACCACCGCCCTCGCGTAGGCCAGCACCGAGCCCTGGGGCTGGCCCAGCATGGCCCCCACGCGGTGCAGATCGTGGAACTCCCCCAGCTCGGCGAGCGGCGCGGGCTCGGGCTCGGCGTCCGCCGATCCGACCGCGGTGCCCGCCGCCGCCATCCCGCCGTCCGGCACCTCGGCGGCGAACAGCGCCCCGACGGGATCGAGGCCCAGGAAGATCCACTCCGGCTCGGGCTCGGCGATCCCGCGCGCGCCCGCGCACGTCAGGAACACCGGCTCGAAGCCCGGGCTTCCGCCGGCCGAACCGGGTCCAGGTGCGACGAGGTTCCGCGCGCGCCACACGGGGACGACGCGCGTCGAGGCCTCCTCCCGCCGCGCCGCGATCCACTGGGGATCCACGCGGCGGTCGGCGGCGCGATCCAGAGCGGCACCCGCGAAAGGATTGAGGCGCCGGTGGCCGCCCTCCGCCGCCCCGGGTAAGATCCCGCCAATCGTCATGCCGTGAATAGTACGCGGAGAGGCGCGTGGACCCGAGGGCCCGACTGAAGAGCCATGCCGAGCGGGCCGTGCCCGAGGAGGTGGACGACATCCTCGAGACCGGCCTCGTTGCCCACCTCGGTTTCGCGGTCGAGGGACAACCGTACGTCATCCCGATGCTCTACCACTTCGAGCCGGGCGAAGGCTCGGAGCGTCCCCGCCTGTACCTGCACGGCTCGAGCAAGGGCCGGGCGATGCGGCACTGGGAGTCGGGCGCCCGGGTGTGAGTCACCGTGACGCACCTCGACCAGCTCGTCTACTCCAAGACCGCGCTCGATCACTCCGCGAACTACCGGAGCGCGGTCTGCTTCGGCCGAGGCCGGCTGATCGACGATCCGGAGGAGAAGAACGCCATCCTCGAGCGCATGGTGGAGCGTTACTTCGCAGGCCGTCGAGGCGGGGTCGATTATCAGCACGCGACGCCCCAGCACCTGCGGGCCACCGCGCTCGTCCAGGTCGAAGTCGAAGCGGTGAGCGGCAAGGCCCGCCGGGGCGATCCGAACGGCCCCGACGACGACGATCCCGACGCGCTCGGGACCGCGGGACTGGTCGACGTTTGAGCGCGGGCCCCCGCCGCGAGTCGGCCGCGGCCGCGTCGCCGCGCGCGGGCCGGCGGCTCCTCACCTTCGATTGCTACGGCACGCTGATCGATTGGGAGTCGGGGATCCTGGCCGCGCTGCGCGCCGCCTACCCCGGCTCCGAGACGCTGTCCGACTCGCGGCTGCTCGAGGAGTTCCACGCCGCGCAGAACGCCCTCAAGACGCAGCGCTACCGGAGCTATCGGGAGCTGCTCACCGAAGTGGCGCTGGCCCTGGCCGGCCGCCACGGGTGGGAGGAGTGGCGCGAAGTCGCGGGCACGATCCCGGCGAGCATTCCGGAGTGGCGTCCGTTTCCGGACACCAACCCCGCGCTGCGGCGGCTGGCGGGAGCGGGAGACGCGCTCGGGATCCTGTCCAACATCGACGACGATCTGCTCGCCGGAACCCTCCGGCATTTCGAGGTCGCCTTCGATCACCTGGGCACGGCGCAGAGCCTGAGGAGCTACAAGCCGGCCGCGGCGCACTTCGAGCGGGGGCGGGAGTGGGCGGCGGAGTACCGGGACTGGTGCCACGTCGCCCAGAGCCTGTTCCACGACGTCGTTCCCGCGACGCGGCTGGGCATCCAGGTGGTATGGGTCGACCGCAAGTCCGAGGCACCATCCTCCGAGGCGCGGCCGGCGTTCACCGCCCCGTCGTTGGCCGCGGCAGCGGAGTGGCTGCTGTCCGATCCCTCGCGCTGACCCAGAGCACCCCGAGGCCCACGAGGCCGGACGCGAGGAGCAGGCCGGGGGGCGAGCCGGCGGCCTGGACCCCCGCGAGCACGACCGCCGCCGTCGCCGACGCCAGACCGGCGGTGACGAGCCGCCATGTCCAAGCCCACGCGTCGAGGCGGCCATCGCCGGGCAACGCCGCCACCACGTCCTCGGTGAACGAGCGGCGTGGCGCGACCTGCTCCAACGCCTCGCCGATCGCGGCGACCTCGACCAGGCGCGCGCGACAGCCGGCGCACTCCAGCACGTGCGCCAGCGTGGTCTCGGGGTGCCGTCCCAGCGCCTGGACGAGCGTGAGGGCCTGGTCGGTTTCGATACAACGCGGATCCGTCGTACTGCTCATGATGCGGCTCCTGCCCGCGGTCTCGGGCTCATCGCGTGCGCTGCGAGCGGCTCGGCCAGACGGGCGAGCGCCTGGTGCAGCGTGGCCTTCACCGTGCCCTCCGCGCACCCCATTCGGGCGGCGGTCTCACGGGTCGAGAGACCCTCGATCATCCGGTACACCACGACCGCGCGCTGCCGGTCGGGAAGCCCGAACAGGGCGCGCGTGACGGCGGCGCGGACGTCGTGGCGCACCGCGGCTCGCTCGGCCGCCCCCGTCGACATCGGGTCGGCCACCCGTTCCAGCGCGCGCTCGGGCACGCCACGCCGGGCATGCTGCCGTGCCGCCGAGAGGCAGACCCTGCGGCACACGGCGAACAGCCAGGCCGGAAACGAGCCACCCCGGTACGTGCGCCGCTTCGCGTACACGCGCACCCACGTCTCCTGCACGAGGTCATGGGCCTCGTCCAGGTCGTCGGCGAACCCCCGACAGACACCCAGCAGACGAGGGGAATGCGTATCGACGAGTCGGCGGAAGAGGTCTCGCTCACCCGCCCGAAAGCGCGCCAGCTCCTCCGGGCTCACCGTGCCTCAGCCGATGCGTCCCGCGGCCGACTCCGCCACACCCGCGAGGCGCGCCAGCGTGGGGATCAACAGGCCCAGCGCCAGCATGCCCGGGGCGAGGAGGGGAAACCAAGCCGTCACGGACGCCGGGCCGACGGTGCGCACCAGCAGGAGCTCGTAACCGTTTTCGGTCATCAGGTATCCCGTGAGGAACAGGAAGAGCCCCGCCCCCCACAGGATGGCGTGCCGCACCTCGCGCCGCAGGGAGCCGGGAAGCCAGGCTGCGAGCAGGGCACCGATCCACGCGAAGGCGATCCCGATCAGCGGGGAGACGATGGTCATCTGCACCTCCCACCCGATCCGGTTCGCTTCGATCCATGCGCCCAGCGATGCGCCGCTCTCG
>JBFIOX010000058.1:0-10912 GCA_041610455.1 Gemmatimonadota bacterium | reverse complement strand
TCGCGACGCTGGCCGTCGTCGTCCTCATCACGCGGGTCGCCAAGCGGAAGCTCGAGCGTGCTACGGGCGACGGTGGGGGGGGAGGGAATCTGGGCAAGGTGGCGGGGGCGTCATCCCCCTTCTAGGCCGCCTCTAGAACACGGCCTCCGCGAGCCGGTCGATCGCCGTGCCGGCGTCCAGGCGGGTGATGTCGATGGCCAATCCGTCCGGCCCTCCATCCTCCAGCCAGCGACCCACCATGACGCTGGGAACGGAATCGCGCGGCGACAGGACGGTCGGAGCGCGCAGCTCCGCCACGCGCACCGCGTAGAGCGCATCCTCCACGGCCGCCTCCCAGCTTCGGCCCTCCCAGACCACGGTGCGTCGCGGCAGGACCCGGCCGCGCGCCACCGGTTGCAGCAGCCGCGCGTCCTCCTCGACACCCGGGAGCACGATGAGCCAGGATCGCGCGGTCGCGTCTCCGTCGATGGCGAACCGGTACTCGCCCAGCTCATCCAACCAGTCCAGACGGGCCTGGTGTTCGGCCGCCTCCTCGAAGCGGAGGTCCCAGGACGCCACGTCGCGCGCGCGCGCGATCCGGTCGCGCAGGCCCCACGCGTACTCGGGGTCGGTGAGCAGACGCACCGCCGACTCGGCCTGTCGGCGGTAGGCGTCGATGCCGACGAGCCGGGCGCACGGGGCCGTGCACAGTCTCATGTCGTACTGGATGCACGGGCTGTGGGCGGGGTCGGGTCGCACGGGCTCGTGGCAGCTCCGCAGCCTCAGGATCTTCTCGGTGAGCCGACGTATCCGCTCGGGAAGCGCCCGCCCCCAGAACGGACCTACGTACCGCGCGCCGCTGCGCCCCGGGCGGCGTACGACGCGCAACCGGGGGAACGGCTCGCTCCAGCGCAGCTCGAGGTACCAGCCCGACCCTCGGCGCTTGAGAGCTTTGTTGTAAGGCGGGCGCTGGTCCAGGATGCGCTCCACCTCCTCGAGTCGAGCTTCCAGGTCGCTGCCCGTGGCGACGGCCTCGACCCCGCGAGCGATGCGGAGCATCTCCGACAGCCGCGCGTCGGCCGGTCCCCCGCCATAGAAGTAACCGCGCACACGGCGGCGCAGGTTGACGCTCTTCCCCACGTACAGCGGATACCGGTGGGCGTCCACGAACGTGTAGACCCCGGGTGAGGCGGGGAGCTCGGGGACCCAACCGGGCACGGGGGTCGCGCGGCCCACCTATCCCAGGCGCACCGGGCGGGGCTCGCAGTCGGGGTCGTATCCGCTCTGCGGCAGCCAGCCGATCTCGTTGGGCTGCGCGGGAGGGCGCGAGCCGGGCGTCGCGACGCGCGGGTGCGGCCCCGAGACCAGATCGACGAACGCCCGCACGAGCTCGGGATCGAGGCTCTGGCCACCCAGGAGGCCGAGGTACTGCGCCGCGGCCTCGGGGCCGAGTCCCGGCCGAAACGTGCGCTCGGTGCGTAGCACGTCGTACACGTCGCACACGCTCACGATACGGCTGAACCGATGTGTCGACCGCGCGAAGAAGCGCAGCGGGTATCCGCCCTCGCTCTGCCAGTGCATGTGATGCTCGTAGGCCACGATGGCGGCCAGGGCGAGCGACGCGCCGCAGTCGAGCAGCAGCCGGGCCCCCTCGGCCGGGTGCTGGCGGAGGATGTCGCGCTCGTCGGGCGAGAGCATCTCGCGGCTCACCGAGGGAAGATCGCCGAGGCGCACCTTGCCGATGTCGTGCAACAGCCCGGCGACGCCCACGGCCAGCACTTCCTCTTCGGAGAAGGCCAGGTGTCCGGCCAGACGCATCGAGAGGAGCGCGACGTTGAGACAGTGGACGTTGGTGTACTCGTCGAGGGGCGCGATCACGCGCGCGCGCGCCTCGAGCGCGGTCCGATCCAGCGACGCGGCGAGCGCCGTCGCGATGTCCAGCACTTCGTCGTACCTGACGATCCCGGCCTTGAGCGCCTGATCGTGCATCCACCACACGCGGTCGGCCTCCTCCTCGACCGAGAAGCCAGGCCCGCTCGGGTCCGCGTCCGGCGCCGTGGGGGGTGGTCCCCGAGGGCCCTCCATCTCGCGCAGCATGGCCTCGGCTCCTCCGAGCGCGGGCGCCGACCCCGCCGCGTGGGCTCCGCCCGCGCCGGGGCGTCCGGTGGCGGAGGGGCGGTCGCCCCCGGCCAGGTGGCCGCCCAAGCGCGCCACCCAGCGCTCGAAGCCGGCCTCGTCGTTGGGGGGTGCCAGCACCGTGAGGCCGGCTCCGCGCAGACGCTCCATCCACTCCGCCGGCTCGACGTCGACGGCCCGGGGCCCCCAGCGCACGCCGCCGTCGGCGAGCGTGAAGTCGGAGGAGGGCTCGGCCAGCCGCAGGGTCTCGAGGTCGGCCCGAGCCGAGCGCACGCGCTCCGCCTTCACCTCGGGATCGGCCGCGGGGTCGAGCAGGATCTCGCCCAGACTCCGGATGAAGCGGGCCGCCTCGATCACAGGGGCCGCTCCTTCCCGAGGGCGGCCAACACGTCCGGATCGTTCGAGCGCGCCGCCCGGGTGAGGAGCTTGCGGGCGTCCCCGACGTCACCCGGGAACGTGGCCAGGGCCTGGAGCGCCGCCAACATGAGCGGAGACTTCTCCGCCAGGCGGTTGGGGGTCAGCCCGGCGCCGCGCCGCACCAGCCGCTTGAGGGGCTCGAGCGCGTCCCGATCTCCGGTGAGGCCGAGGGCGCGAACGCCCATCAGGCGCAGCTCCGTCGTCACCGTCTCGTCGCCGACGATGGCACTCAGCAGCGGCACGCCTTCCGGCGGGCACGACTCGGTGGCGGCCGCCAGCCCGAGGCTGCGAGCGCGTCGATCGGGGTCCTTGAGCAGACCGCACAGGGCCTGATCGCGGTGCTTGGGTGTCCGCAGCATGAGCTTGAACGCCTCGCGCCGCACGGCGGGGTGCGGATCATCCGCCAGGGCGGCGGGATTGAAACGCGCCGGCCACGCCTCCAGCTCTCCGAGCAGGACCAGCATGTTCCGGCGCGTGAACCAGGTCGGCTCGCGCAAGCGGCGGACGATCTGCGGGCCGATGTGCGGTGCCAGCTCGACCAGCCGCGTGAACACGCGCTTTCGGGTCGGAAGGGCGTCGGACTCGCCGAGCAGGTCGAGCAGCGGCTCGGCCTCGTCGGGGCCGAGGGCCGCCAGAACGGACTCGAACGCCTCCATATCCGGCCGCTGGCTCTCGATCAGCTTCCGCAACCGCGCCGGCGTCACGGCCCGGCTCCATGCCGCGCGGGCCAGATCGGACTCCGCCGGGGCGCGACGCAGGATGTCGAGCAACGTCGCCAGCCGCGCGTCCGCCAGCTCGTAGATCGCCTCCCACACGCAATCGGGGTCGTGCTGCAGCTCGATCGCCGTCATGACGAGCCGCTCGGCCCCGACCGTCGGACTCCCGCTTTCCATCCACCACCTCCCGCCCCGCGCTACCGGCCGGTCCGCGCCCCACGGGATCGGACCGGTCGTCCCCGAACCTTCCCGCATAAGTACGAACGGGCCCGCAACTTGGGCCGTATCGACCTCCACGAGCAAGCACGCCGCTCCGGCGACGGCGCGCGTCGACCGGCGCTTGCACATATTGCCGGCCACCGCTGGCAGGTCGTCTCGCGCGCAGAGCGATGCACATGATTGCACTGATCACCGGCATCACCGGACAAGACGGCTCGTACCTGGCCGAGTTTCTCCTGGACCGGGGATACGAGGTTCACGGCATCGTGCGGCGCTCGTCCGTGGAGAAATTCGATCGCATCGGGCACCTCCGGCCGCGGCTCACGCTCCACCAGGCCGACCTCCTCGACCAGCTATCCCTGATCCGCGTCGTGTCGGAGGTGGGGCCCGCCGAGGTCTACAACCTGGCGGCCCAATCGTTCGTCCCCACGTCGTGGGAGCAGCCCCTGCTCACCGGAGAGTTCACGGCGCTCGGCGTCACGCGCGTCCTCGAAGCCATCCGAGTCGTCGACCCGGAGATCCGCTTCTACCAGGCCTCGTCCTCGGAGATGTTCGGCAAGGTGCGCGAGTCGCCCCAGAACGAGGAGACGCCGTTCTACCCCCGCAGCCCCTACGGGGTGGCCAAGGTGTACGGCCATTTCATCACGGTGAACTACCGCGAGAGCTACGGCCTGTTCGCCGTGAGCGGGATCCTGTTCAACCACGAGAGTCCCCGGCGCGGACGGGAGTTCGTGTCCCGCAAGGTGACTTGGCACGCGGCGCAGATCCATCTCGGCCTCGCCGAGCGACTCCCCATGGGGAACCTGGAGGCACGCCGGGACTGGGGCTTCGCCGGGGATTACGTCGAGGCCATGTGGGCCATGCTCCAGCAGGACGAGCCCGACGACTTCGTCATCGGCACGGGCGAGACCCATTCCGTGGAGCAGCTGTTGGAGATCGCGTTCGATGAGATCGGGCGCGACTGGCGCGATCACGTGGTGCGCGACCCCGCCCTGGTGCGGCCCGCCGAGGTGGATCACCTGTGCGCCGATCCGCGCAAGGCGGCGCGCCTGCTCGGGTGGGCGCCCAAGACCTCGTTCGAAGACCTCATCCGCGAGATGGTGCGAGCGGACATCGCCCGGCTCGAGGCGGGCGGCGAGGACGCGTACTAGAGGGTCAGGTGCGAACGCGCGCGAACAGGACGAGGCCCGCGAGCAGGAAGATCAGGTTGGCCGACCAGGCCGCGACGTGGGGCGGGAGGGCGCCTCCCGCGCCCAGGGCTTCCGTGATGCGCATGAAGATGAGGAAGACGATCGTCGTGGCCAGCGCGATCCCCACCGAGAGCGGTGCCCCGCCGCGGCGGTTGGAGTGGGCGAGCGGCATCCCGAACAGCGTGATGATGAGGCACGCGAAGGGGAAGGCGATGCGCTGGGCGCGCGCCGTCTCGAGGTCGTGCGCCCGGCCCCCGGAGCGCTCGATCGCGTCGACGAACTGCCCCAGCTCCTCGTAACGCATCTCGTCCACGTCCTTGGGCTCGGCGCGCAGCTCGTCGGGCGTCTCGTCCAGGTGACGGGCGTGAAACTCGAGGAATTCGTACGCGCGCTCGTGGTCCGGGGCCGCGAAGCGTCGCACCCAGCCGTGCTCGAGGATCCAGCGGCCCGCGATCGAGTCCCAGCGGGCGGTGTTCGCGGTCACGTTGACGGTAGGGAACTCGGGCCCCGTCCCCTCGCGCTCGACCTGGATGTCGTCGATGCGGTGCTCGCGCGTGTCGAGTCGCCCGACCTTGTACACGAGGCCGCGGTCGGCGCGGAACACGAACGACATACGGAGGGTGCGGCTCCGCGTCTCTTCGCGCTCCAGGGCCTCGTCGGAGAGCCGGTTGGTGACCGGCACCACCTCCGTCAGCGCGAGGGCCACGAAGCTGAGAAGCGTCGCGACGATCAGGAGCGGCGTCGTGATGCGGTAGAAGGAAACACCACAGGACTTCATCGCCGTGATCTCGAATCGCCGCGTCAGCGCCGAGACCGTGAACACGGAGGCGAGCAGCGCCGCGATCGGGAAGGCCAGCAGCGACTGGTACGGGAACTGATAGACGTAATGCAGCACCACCTGGGCCCGGCCGGCCCCCTGGTCGATGAACCGGTCGAGGTTGTCGGTCAGGTCGATGACCATGAAGAGGAACGGGACCCCGAGGACGCATACCGCGAAGATCCTGAGGAACTGGCCCGTGACGTAGCGGTCGAGGAGCCTCACGCGCCCCGGCTCCCGGTCATTTCGTCACTCGGGTGGCGCGCCACAGCAGCGCGAGACCGACGAGACCGAAGAGCACGTTGGGCGCCCACATGGCCCACACGGGTGAGATGAGCCGCCGGTCGGCCAGCTCCTCCCCTCCCACCAGCGACACGTAGTACGCCGCGAAGAATACCAGGCTCACGCCCACCACGAGGGCGACGCCGGCCCTCGGGTACCGCACCGCGATGGGGGCTCCGATGAGCACGAAGATGATGCACGCCGCCGGAATGGAGCCCTTCTTGTGGATCTCCACGCGGAATTTGTTGATGCGGTTGAGGCCGCTGATCTCGCGCTCGCGGTAGGCCCGAAACTGGTTCGTGGCGTCCACCGCGCCGGTGAACCGCTCGGCCGCCCGCTGCGCGTCCTCCAACCCGCTCTGCGCGGCGGGCGGGCCGGGCTTGGCCCCGGGATCGACGAGCGTGTCGCCGGCCCCCCCCGGGAATCCCGGACGCGGACCCGGCGCGGGAGGTGCGGTCGGGGGCGGCGCGACCCGGGCCCCCGCTCCCGAGACCGCCGAGTCGGGGGTCGCGGTCGGGCCCGCCGACTCCACCGGCTCGCGCCAGCTCGTCAGCCGCCGGGCGATCGCGGTGGCATAGGCCCGACCTTCGGCCCGGGCGCGACGCACCTCGTCTCGGCCACGCCGCACCTCCTCGTTCATGCGCGCGATGTCCATCTCCCGGTCGCTGCGAAACGCGTCCGTCGTGTCCCGTTCGAGGTGGTTGGCCACGCCCTCCACCTTCATGGTCATGCGCGCGAACCGGACCCGCTGGAAGGTGCCGGGGCGCTCGTTGGGGCGCTCCTGCAGCGTCCCGTCCACCAGCGTCAGGTAGAGATCCTCCCCGCCGGCGTCGAACGCCATCGTGCCGCTGTCGGCGTAGATGGTGCGGCTACGCTGTCCGTCGCGCTCGTCGTAGATCACGACATCCTCGAGTCCGCTGCGCTCGCGGTGGATGGCGCCGGGCTGCACGTAGAGTCGCGATGGCAGTACCTCGTTGATCGCCCGCTCGCGCAGGTAGAACGTCGGCTTCTTGCGGCCGATCCCCGTGAGCAGCACTTGCAGGTGGTGGTTCGACTCCGGGAGAATCGTGTTGTTGAACCAGGTCATGCCGCCCGCGAGGATGGTGGCGGCGAGCAACAGGGGCGCCATGACCCGGGCCAGCGGAACGCCGCTCGCCTTGATCGCGGTGATCTCGAAGTCGCCCTCCAGGCGATTGAACACGTACAGGACCGCGATCAGCACGGCCATCGGGAGGGTTTGGGCGAGGATGAAGGGGATCGAATAGATGAACACCTCGGCGATCACCGACCAGTGGAGATCCTTGCCGATGAGGTCCTTGAACCGCTTGCTCACCTGATCGAGCAGCAGCAGCAACGTCAGCCCGGTGACGGCGAAGAAGAACGGCGCCACGTGCAGACGGAGCAAATAACGCGTCAGTATGCGCATCGACTCGACACTATGACCTGCATCGTCCTTTGTCAGGTGGGAGCCCTCGATCGGATGTCTACCGGACAACCGCGCGCGAGATCCCTGCGGGCCGGCGCGAGCGGGCCCGCGAGGGACCCGCGAAGGGCCGGCCGGATCCTCGGGCGCGCGGCACGGGTAATCGAGGGGGCGCGATGGGGCGTCGAGAGGCGCCCGCCCGCCGGCACGGCGGTGGGTCGTGAATCCCGCGAAGATCGGAAGACGCACGTGTCGGACAGGCCGGAGCCGAGCACCCACCCCCGCGGGCGCGAGGGGGGCTGACATGCCCGAGACCGCGCGCGCCCGAGCCGGGCGCATCCTGTGGGTCGACGACGAGGTGGATCTTCTCCGCCCGCACCTCATGCTGTTGCGGGAGGAGGGCTACCACGTCGACGCCATCATGAACGGGCAGGATGCGCTGGAGCTCCTGGGCAACCGCTCCTACGACCTGGTCCTTCTCGATGAGCAGATGCCGGGCCTGCGCGGCATCGAGGTCCTGGAGCGGGTGCGGCGCAATTCTCCCCGCCTACCGGTCGTCATGGTCACCAAGAGCGAAGAGGATTCGACCATGCACGAAGCCATCGGGCGGCGGGCCGACGATTACATCGTCAAGCCGACCAGCCCCCGCCAGGTCCTCTCGGTCGTCACGCGGATCCTCGCCGGCCCCGCGCTCCAGCACGAGCAGATCGCGCGAGACTTCTCGCGCCGCTTCGGCGAGTTGCGTGACCAGGTGTCCCTCGCCGCCTCGTGGCAGGATTGGGCCGCCCTCTATTCCGAGATGATCGACTGGGACCTGAAGCTGGAGGAGGCCGGAGAGGCCGGCTTGCGGGACACCCTCGAGACGCTGATGACCGACCTGAGCCGCGGCTTCTGCGACCTGGTGGTGGATCGTTACGGGGAGTGGGTGCACGAGGGGGGCGAGGCCGGCCCGACCCTTTCGGTCGACGTGCTCCCCCGCTTCTTCCTGCCGCTCCTGGCCGAAGATCCGACCGCGCTCCTGATCGTCATGGACTGCATGCGGCTGGGGCAATGGCGCGCCCTCATGCCCCTGGTGAGCCGGTGGTTCGAGATCGAGGAGGCGCTCTACGCCTCGATCTTGCCCACCGCGACGCCGTTCGCCCGCAACGCGTTGTTCAGCGGCCTGTTTCCGGACGAGCTGGCCGAATCGCGGCCGGAGTGGTGGGAGCACGGAGATCGCACCGGGTACAACTCGTTCGAGGACGAGCTGTTCGAGCGTTTGGTTAACGAGCGGCTGGGCGCCCGTCTGCCGACCCACTACGAGAAGATCTTCTCCGGTGAGGAGGGAGAGGCGATGCTGGGTCGGCTCGGCGGGTACCTGTCCGGCCCCTCGGCCACGGCGCTCGTGTTCGGGTTCGTGGACATGCTGACCCACGGGCGCAGCGAGTCGCGTCTCATCTGGGAGATGGCGCGGGACACGAGCGCGCTCCGCTCTCTCACGGTGACCTGGTTCGAACGCTCGCCGGCGCTGAGGGCGCTGGAGCTGGCCGCCCGCCGTGGCGTACGCGTGTTGCTGACCACCGACCACGGCTCCCTGCATTGTCACCGGCCCGCCACCATCTACGCCAAGCGGGATGCGACGGCCAACCTGCGCTACAAGTTCGGAGAGGACCTCCGAGTGGAGAATCCGTCGGCCGTGTTCGCGACGTCGGATGCGGATGAGCTCCGGCTCCCGCCCGGCGGGCTCAAGAGCACGTACGTGCTGTGCCGGGAGGATTACTTCTTCGTCTATCCGACAAAGCTACGAGAATACCAGAACCGGTATCGCGACAGCTTCCTGCACGGCGGGGTGAGTCCGGACGAGATGGTGCTTCCGGTGGCCCTCTTGACCCCTCGCTGAGCGCCTTCGTGCCGACGGCTTCCACGTCCCCAAGCGAGGCATCCACGTTTCGGCGCCTGTTCCGGTTCGTGCTGCCCTACCGTTGGATCTTTCTGGCCGGACTCCTCCTCGGCGTCGTGGGCGCCGCCCTCGACGCGTTCAGCCTCCTGCTGATGATCCCGTTCCTCCGCTCGCTGTTCGGGATGGGCCCGCTGCTGCCCGACGGCGGCCGCAACGCGGCCGAGAGGCTGATCGACGGGATCGCCGGCGGCTGGCTCGGTGGTGCCGAGGGGCTTCAGGGCCTGCGTGTGGTGTGCCTCCTGGTGCTGGCCGCCATCGTGCTCAAGAACGTCTGCATGTACGGCTCGAAGATCCTGGCGATCCGCGTGCAGGAGTACCTGGAGCGAGATCTGCGCGACGCCGTCCACGGCCACCTGCAACGGCTCCCGCTCGCCTTCTTCGAGCGGCAGAAGGCCGGGCAGATGATGGCGCGCGTCCTGGCCGACACCACCGAGGCCAAGCCCGTGGTGACCGACGCGCTGGCGCAGGCCGTGCGGAACGTCGCCACCACGGCCGCCTATCTGGCTGCCCTGCTGGTCCTGTCGGTGCAGCTCACGCTCCTGTCGCTGGTGCTCGTGCCGCTCATGCTTCTCTTCTTGCGGCCCATCCTGCGCCAGCTGCGCGCCCGCTTCCGGCGCGTGTTCGATGACAAGGGCGAGCTCATCGCCATGCTCCAGGAGACGGTGAACGGCATCCGGCTCGTGAAGTCCTCGGCGGCGGAGACGTTCGAGGACGACCGCTTCCGGAAGCGATCCAATGCCTACGCGAGGCGCCGCGTGCGCACCGTGGCGACCGCGCAGCTGGCGTCCCCCGTCTCCGAGGTTCTCGCCTCGTTGGTGGCGCTCGCGCTGGTGTGGGTGGGGGCCGGGCTGGCGCTGGCCGATGGATCGCTGGGGCCCGAGCAGTTCCTGGCCTTCGTCACCATCGCGCTGCGCGCCATCTCGCCGATCAAGGGGATCTCGCAGTATCCCACCATCGCCCAAAGCGGGCTCGCGGCGGCGGACCGCTTCCTGGAAATCCTCGATCGCCGGTCCGAGCCCGCGGGAGGATCCCGGCGGGCCGGCGGGCTCTCGGAGGCGATCCGCTACGAGGGCGTGAGCTTCGAGTACGAGGCGGAGCGCCCCGTGCTGCGGGATATCGATCTCACGATTCGACGCGGGGAGGTCGTCGCCCTGGTCGGACCCTCGGGCGGCGGAAAGAGCACGCTCGTCGATCTCCTCCCGCGGTTCGGCGATCCCATCTCCGGCCGGATCACCATAGACGGGACGGACATCCGCGAATTCACGGTCGCCTCCCTCCGGCGCATGATCGGTCTCGTGAGCCAGGAGACGACCCTCTTCCACGCCACGGTCACGGCCAACATTGCCTACGGCGACTCCGCGCCGCCGGCCGCCGATGTCGAGGCCGCGGCGCGGGCCGCGCGGGCGCACGACTTCATCGTCGACCTGCCCGGCGGCTACGAGACCGTCCTCGGTGACCGGGGGGTGCGGCTGTCGGGAGGTCAGCGGCAGCGGATCGGCATCGCCCGGGCCGTGTTGCGGGATCCTCCCACCCAGATCCTGGACGAGGCCACCTCCGCCCACGACGCCGCGAGCGAGCGCCTCAGACAGGAGGCGCTCGACGACCTGTTCAGGAACAGGACCGTGATCGTCATCGCGCACCGGCTCTCCACCGTGCGGGGCGCCGATCGCATCTTCGTCATCGAGGAAGGCCGCATCGTGGACGAGGGACGTCACGAAGAGCTCATCGAGCGCCGCGGGCCCTACCGGCGGCTGTTCAGCCTCCAGCTCGAGTCGGCGTCGAGCGGTACGTCGT
>JBFIOX010000057.1:0-10946 GCA_041610455.1 Gemmatimonadota bacterium | reverse complement strand
GTAGAGGAACGACTCGGCGAGGTGGGCATGGTATTCGGGTGAGATTCCGTCCTCGGGGAGGTTCGCCAGCGCCTCCGCCTCGGTGGTTCGAATCGACTCGATGTCACGACGCAGTCCGGCGACGGCCGCGGCCAGCGCGCGCGCGTCCCAGCGCCGCCCCATCACCGCGCGCTCCGCTTCCCGGGCATGGAAGGGCAGGAGCCCGATGCCCCCGAACACGAACGACGCGTCCTCCACCCGCCCGGCCTCGTCGAGCCGCGCGCGGAGCCCGCAGTTGACGATGGCCGTCGAATCGTCTTCGCGACGGGCCACCTTGTGCGTCTCGGCGAACTCGTGGGTGCGCGACAGCGGGATCTGGTAGGCGGTGATGAGCGCCGTGTCGCGCAGCCCCGCTCCGTCGCGCAAGGCGCGCACGAGATCGAGCAGGTCCCAGCGGGTGGGGCCTCCAGGTTCGGCCGTGTGTACCTCGACCGTGGTGCCCATCGCGGCGAGCGCGGTGACCATGTCCGACGGGAAGCGCGCGCCGCGACGCGCGAAGGTGGCGCACAGGATGGTGTTCCCGGCCAGGCTCGCCGCGTTCCGCACCTGCCCGCCCGCCGTGCGCTCTGCCGCCAGGTGGACCGCGCGCAGCGTGCGCGCCCGGTGCTCGTCCAGCTCGGAGATGGCGCCCTCGAGCGCCCCCAGCGCGTCCGCGTACGATCGTCCGCCCCCCAGTCGGAGGTGGTCGGCCTCGAGCGAAGCGGCCCGCAGCGACGGGAAGCGGGAGACGTCGATGTACACCGCGGGACCCGCGGGCGCGAACGCGTCCGGCCCCCATTCGCGCATCAGCTGGATGGCGGTGCCTCCGTTCACCAGGTGCACGGCGGCCCCCGAGGGGCTCGCGGCGCGAACGCGGGCCACCTCGTCCAGCGTCCCGGGCCGGATCCACCACCGGTCGCCCCGCCGGTAGCGGACCGGGCGGAACGTGTCTGGCAGGCCCCCCGGCACCAGCGGGCGCACGTCTTCGTAGTGCCCCGTCTCGTCGCCGGGAAACGGCCGGCACACGAGCACGTCCTCGGCCCGCCCGGCATCCCAGTCGCGGGCGAAATGCTTCGCGGCGTACAGGATCGGACGATAGCCCGTGCAGCGGCAGATGTTGCCGGTGAACCGGGATTCGATCTCGGACATGGTGGGCCGGGCGTCGGGATCCGACGCGGCCCGCTCGGCCAGGAAGGCGTGCAGGTTCATGACGAAGCCCGGCGTGCAGTACCCGCACTGCGTGCCGTTCTCCTTGGCCAACCGGTACTGTACGGGGCTCATGCGACCGTCGACCACCAGGCCCTCCACCGTGGTGACGGCCACCCCATCGAGCGAGGCCACGCGCCTCAGGCAGGCATTCACGGCGCGGTGCACGACGCGCCCGGCTTCGGAGTCGTGGTAGGAGAGGGTGACGGTACAGGCGCCGCAGCCGCCCTGTCCGCACACGAGCTTCGTGCCCGTGAGCCCGACCCCCGGGGACCGCAGCCAGTCCACGAGCAGGAGGTCGGGATCGGGATCGCCGAGGCGCACCTCGCGGCCGTTCAGCCAGAAGCGCAGCTCGCGCGCGTAGCTCGAGGTGAGCGCGTCGAGCGCCACCGCGGTGCGGCTGGCGGCGGGTCGCTCGACGCGGGACGGCGTCGTCTGCGACCCCGGTGCGCGCGCGGCCTCCGACGGTGTGACCGTCTCCCCGTCGGAGCCCCCCGGAGTCGGCGCGGCGCCCCCGTGCGGGTCCACGATCAGGCCGGAGGTCGCCCGCCCGAGTCGGGCCCCCCGGCGAAGGGATTGAAGTCGCCGCGCCGCTGCTCGGCGCCGTCCCCGCCCGCGGAGACGCGCGTCCCGCCGAAGGCGGGTCGGGTGAATGGCGTTTCCGGAGCGGCACCCGGCGCCGGCGATGCGCCCGCCTGGTGGGGCGGAATCGGGGCGCCCCCCGCCGGTCTCCCCTCGACCGCGCGCAGGTACAGCTTGAGGTACGACTCCAGCTCATCCAGCGAGCGCACGATCTTGTCGAGGCTACACTGGATCATGAGGTTCACCGTCTGCCACTTGTAGTGGAGGCGCCAATCGGTGTAGACGCCCACCAGGTGCTTGCCCTGGGACCAGGCCCAGGCGATCTCCCAGGCCGTGCCCGAGTCAACGGCGACCCCGTTGAGGCTCGCGACCACCACATCGGCCCTCAGGACCTCGCGCACGTCCTCCTTGAAGATGGGCAGTACGTCATCGGGCTGGTTCAGAGCGATCCCGTCCCGCGAGTTGAGGAAGCTAGTGAGGCCCGCCTTTCGCACCCGCTCGTCGATCTGCTCCAAGAACCAATTCTCTGCCTCGTTGAACATCGGACCTGCGATATAGGCGTGCATCTGCGACAGCCTCCTGTCCGTTGAGGGGAAGACCGATGCGCGCGACCAGCGACCGGAAGCGCGGATCTTCCCGCAGCGGGTCGAACACGGCGTCGACCCCGAGATAGATCAAGAAATCCGAGCGCTCCGCGAACGCCCGCTCGAGCCACATCATGGCGCGATCGCGGTCGCCGAGCCCGAGGTGGGCTACGGCGGGAGCGTAGGAGCTCGTGTAGGCGCCATGGGAGCGGCGCTCCAGCTCGTCCGTCGCCGCTCTCGCCGCGGCCTGATTCCCCGCCGCCCCTTCCAGGAACGCGAGGTACGCCAGCGACAGCGCGCTGCGCCCCGTGACCTCGGCGAAACGCTGTGCATCGGCGCGGGCCGCCGCCAGCTCGCCCGCGGCCCAGAACGCCTTGGCACGCCACAGGATCGCGATCGGGAAATTCGCTTCCAGCTCGAGCGTGCGCGTCAGCTGCTCGATGGCCGCCAGGTGCCGCCTCGCGTTGTAGTCCTGCAGGCCGACGTTCGCGTTCACGATCAGCGACACGGGGTCGGTCTCCAGCGCGCGCACCGCCCACTCGTGCGCCTCGTCGAAGCGTCCGAGCACGCCGAGCAGACCGGACAGCCACATGCGGCCGGTCGAGAACCCGGGCTTGAGCTCCAGCGCCCGGCGCAGCGAAGCCTCGGCCGTCGCCCAATCCCAATCGAAGTTGTAGGCGACCCAGGCGAGGGCGGCGTGGGCGTCGGCCAGCTGCGGGTCCAGGGCGAGGGCGATGCGCGCGGCTCGCTCGGCCTTGGGCATCGCCTCGGTGGGCGGGAACACGTCGTAACCGCAGCAGCCGAGGAGGCCGTAGGTGTCGGCGACGCCGGCGAAGGCCGGGGCGAACGTCGAGTCGCTGCGGGCGATGGCCAGCTCGAACTGCTCCAGCGCCTGCAGCAGGTCGTTCGGCGTCCGCTTCCACCAGAAGAACAGGCCGCGGTAGTAGGGGTTCGTGACGGCGGTGTCGACCGGGGCGGAAACGGCGAGCCGCGCCGAATCGGCCGGCGAGAGGACCAGCCGGATCTGGGTCGCGATAGCCCGCGCCACCTCGCTCTGCAGCGCGAGCACGTCGCTGCCGTGGCGCTCGTAGCTCTCCGTCCACAGGGCCCGCTCGGTGTCGGCCGCGAGCAGTCTCACGCTGATGCGCACCTGCCCGTTCTCCGTCTGGATCACCGAGCCCTCGATCGCGCCGTCCACCCCGAGCTCGCGCGCGATGCGGGCCGGCGACAGCTCGCTGTCCTTGTACTTCATGGCCGAGGTGCGCGAGATCACGCGCAGCGAGTCGATCTTGGACAGATTGGAGATGAGCGCCTCGGTCATGCCGTCGGAGAAGAACTCCCGCGACGCGTCGTTCGACAGGTTGGCGAGCGGCAGCACGACCAGCGAGTCGACCCCGCCCGGGGCCGAAGCGGCCCGCCACCGCGTGACGACCAGCGAGACGCCCACGGCCGTGACCAACAGCCCCCCGATCAGCGCCCCGCGCACGGTGGGCGAGCGCATCCAGCGGGTGACCGCCCGGCGCAAAGGCTCGGAGCCCGCGTCGCCCTCCACTAGCACGCCGTCGCGGGTGACCTCGAACAGCCAGGCCGCGACCAACGCGACCGGGAACCCCGCGATCGTGAGGACGACCACCAGGGTGTGGGCCCACTCCGGGAAACCGAGCGCGGGGAAGATCGCGCCGGTGGCCTCGATGGCCACCCAGCCGGCGACCAGGTAGGCCGTGCCCACCGTGTACACCCGGCGTCTCTTGAGCTCCTGCCAGAAGCTCGGGCCGGTCCGGCCCTCGTCGCGGGGGTCTTCGGAGCCGGTCACGAGGAGACCAGGCTCCAGGCGCACAGGGCACCGTTGAAGCTCGTGTAGAGCCCGTAGGTATGGTACACGAGATAGCTCCAGTGCTGGAGCACATCGTCGGGGATGCCCGGATTGAGGACCGGATCGGAGATGTTGCGCACCACCGCGAACTCCTGCCCGCGCCCGGCGCAGATCATCGCGATCACCGCATCGTCCATCTCCAGACAGGCGTACGCATCGTACGCCCCGTCGGTCGTGGCGGCCGCGTAGGCGTTGTCGGTCAGCGCCGGATCGCTCGTGACGCGGGCGCCCGGGGCGATGTGGCCGGGCTCGATGGCCGCGTTCTCGAGCTGGGCCAGATCGTAGCCCTGAACCTGGGCGGCCAGGTCCTCGAGGTCTTGCTGGTCGACCGGCGTCTCGAACAGCAGTGGCGACATCTTCGCCACCTCCTCCGCATCGGGCGCGCTGCGCGCGCTGAACTCCTTCCCGTTGAACGGCAGGTTCGCGTACGAGCCGGTGAGACGGAAGCGAGCGGACGGCGTGAGCACTACGGACCCGATCGGGTCGCCGAGGCGCGCCCCCCCCGACGTGCCGGTCGTGATCAGCATCTCGGGCCGACACTCCTCGGACAGGAGCGTCACCAGTTGGCGCAGCGGCACCGCGGGTCCGTCCGTCGTCAGATGCATGTCGCTCTTGAACAGCAGCGCCGTCCGGCCCGTGTCCGGAAAGCGCACCATACGCCAGGAGCCCCATGCCTTGGCGATACGCGACGGCGCCTTGGCCGGGAGCGACGGCGCGATCGCATCCCACCCCCGTCGGAACGGCTCCCAGGACCGGCGCCAAGGCGCATCGGAGCCTGTCGAGGATTCCCGGTTCGGCAACGGGCTCTCGCTCGCGCAAAAGACGTGGTCCAAGGCGGCCCATTCCGCATCGGTCCACGTCATGATCACGGAATCCGCCCCTGGGAGCGGATCATCCGGCCCGATCCCGGACACCTGGACCGGCTCCGACGCCACGCGGCCGATGGACGCCCAATCGATCGCCGGCAGGGGCGGCAGGTCGGACGGGAGCGCGGGCGGCGGCGCGGAGAGACGCGGATGGAAACCGGCGGGAGGAGGCGGCGGCGGGGTGCGCGCGGGCTCTTTCATGCGATATAGTCCGGGCTGAGGGACACGTCCGGACAGCCCGACCGGAAGTTCGGCCGGCAGGCTGCTGCGCGGTCACCTCCGTGGAATCTCGCGGCGGCGCACCCGCCGACGCCAGTGCGACCCGTGCCGACCGGAGACACGATGGCCGACCCCCGGGCGAGCATCCGCAGCCCTCATCGCGGGTTCGCGACTCGCGGGGCGGCGGGTCTCGAGTCGCCATGACCTCCCCCGTCATCGTCGGCGTCCTCATCGTCTACCTCATCATCCTGCTCGCCATCGGCCTGTGGGGCGGCCGGGCATCGCACGACGTGGCCGGGTACTACGCGGCCGGCAAGCGGCTCCCCGCCTGGGTCATCGCGTTCTCGTCCAACGCCACCGGCGAGAGCGCCTGGCTGCTCCTGGGCCTCACCGGCATGGGCTACGCGGTCGGCATGCACGCCCTGTGGGTCGTGGCGGGCGAGGTGCTGGGCGTCGCGCTCGCCTGGACGTTCGTGGCGCGCCCCTTCAAGGCGTTCACGGACAAGTACGGCTCGATCACCGTGCCCGACTATCTGGAAGATCGCTTCCGCGACACCTCGCACGCGTTCCGCATCGTGAGCGCGATCATCATCCTATCCATGGTGGCCGCGTACACGGCGGCCCAGCTCACCGCCACCGGCAAGGCCTTCGACTCCTTCCTCGGCACCGGCTACGAAGCCGGCGTCTTCATCGGCCTCGCGGTCATCCTGTTCTACACGACGGTGGGCGGCTTCAAGGCGGTGGCGTACTCGGACCTCGTGCAGGGGCTCCTCATGTTCGGGTGCCTCCTCGCCCTCCCCTTCGTGGGTATCGCCGCGGTGGGCGGATGGGAGGCGTTCGTCGACGGACTGCGCGCCATCGATCCGGCGCTCACCCTGCCGGGAGGCGGGCTGGGGCTCGGACCGGCCGGGATCGCCAGCGCGCTCGGCTTCGTGGGCATCGGGCTCGCCTTCCTGGGCGCCCCCCAGCTGCTGGCGCGATTCCTGGCCGCGCGCGACCAGCGACAGATCGTGAACGCCGCGCCGGTGGCCGTCCTCTGCATCGTGGTGTTCGACCTCGGCGCCGTGTTCGCGGGCATGGCGGGGCGCATCCTCTTCCCGGGGCTGGCCGACCCCGAGACGGTCCTGCCGGCCATGGCGTCCGAGCTGTTCCCGGCCGTCTTCACCGGGATCTTCCTCGTCGTCGTGCTGGCGGCCATCATGTCGACCGTGGACTCCCTCCTCATCCTCGCCTCCTCCGCCGTGGTGCGGGACATCGTGCAGCGCATCTTCCGGCCCCAGGCCTCGCAGCGGGCGTTGTCGAACCTGGGCAAGGCCGTGACCGTCGTGCTCGGCGCGATCGGGCTCGTCCTCGCGCTCACCGAAGTGCGCGTGATCTTCTGGTTCGTGCTCTTCGCCTGGTCGGGGCTGGCCTGCGCGTTCACGCCCGTCGTCCTCTGCTCGCTCTTCTGGTCGGGGACCACGCGGGCCGGGGCGCTGGCCGGCATGATCGGCGGGTTCGTCGTCACCGTCGTGTGGGTGGTCGCCTTCAAGGCGCAGTTCTACGATCTGTACGAGATGCTTCCCGGATTCGCGGCGGGATTCCTGTTCACCGTCGGCGTCAGCGCGTTCACGCGTCCGCCGGAGGGGGCCGCCGAGGAGCTGCGCGAGATCCACGCGCGGCTCGGTCGGCCGCTACGTCGCGGGTGATCCGCCACTCCGGCCACGTCCCAGCGAGGAGTCGCACATGAGCGAGTACAGTCGGCGAGAGTTCGTGGCGTTGTCGGGGCTGGTGGCGGGCGGGGCGGCGTGGGCCGCGTGCGTCCCCGAAGAAGGGCCGGCGGGCACCGGCACGGCCCGCGAGGGGCACGCCGACTTCGTGGTCACGGGCGCCGACGTATACACCGTCGACGATGCCCTGCCGCGGGCGGAGGCGTTCGCCGTCAAGAGCGGCCGTTTCATGGCGGTGGGGAGCAGCGCCGACGTCGCCAACCTCGTGGGCCCCGGCACCGAGACGATCGACGGGCGGGGGACCACGGTCGTGCCCGGTTTCATCGACGCGCACAACCACCCGACCTACGCGGGCTTCCGCCACCTGACGCAGGTCGATACGAACCTGCGGACCATCGACGCGATCAAGAGCGCCCTGCGCGAGCGCGCCTCGCGCACGCCGCCCGGCCAATGGGTGCAGGGGTTCCTGTACGACGACACCAAGCTCGAGGACGGACGGCCGCTCCTCCGCACCGATCTCGACGAGGCGGTGCCCGAGCACCCCGTCTCCGTGGTGCACCGGGGCGGACACACCGCGGTCTACAACTCGCGTGCCTTCCAGCTGGCCGGGATCACCGCCGAGACCCCCGATCCGCCGGGTGGCCACTTCTACCGGGAAGGCGGACAGCTCACGGGCAAGGTGGCCGAGCGCGCGCGTGCGCCCCTGGCGGCGCTCATCCCGAGCTCGAGCACGCGCGAGGAGCGCGCCGACGGGGTCGTCCTCATCGGCAAGCTCATGAGCGCGGCGGGGCTCACCTCGGTGCACGAGACGGGGGGCGGCACCGACGACCTCACGGCCCTGCAGGACGCGCGGGCCCGGGGCGAGCTGCGCTTCCGCATGTACTTCTTCCCGTCGGGCGGCGATCTGGGTCTCGGCGGCAACTCGTTGTTCGGCGCGCTCAAGGCGGCCGGCATCCGCACCGGCTTCGGCGACGAATGGCTGCGCATCGGGGCCGTCAAGTACGGGGCCGACGGCTCGGCCTCGGAGCGCACCATGGCCATGTCGACGCCCTACGTGGGCCGTCCCGACGACTACGGCATCCTCACCATGGACCAGGCCCAGGTGCACGAGGCGGTGGACGACGCCGTGCGGCACGGGTTCCAGATCGGCATCCACGCCAACGGCGACCGGGCCATCGAGATGTGCCTGAACGCGTACGAGCGCGCGCAGCGCGACATGCCGCAAGACGACCCGCGCTTCCGGCTGGAGCACTGCTCGCTCGTGAACGATGCGCTTCTCGGCCGGATCGCGGCCATCGGGGCCATCCCGACCCCGTTCTACACCTACGTGCACTTCCACGGGGAGAAGTGGGCCGAGTACGGGGCCGACAAGATGGAGTGGATGTTCGCCCACCGGCGCTTTCTGGACGCCGGGATCCGGGTGGCCGGAGCGTCCGACTATCCGCCCGGGCCGTTCGAGCCCCTGATGGCGATCCAGAGCATGGTGACGCGCAGGGACATCAGCGGGCGGGAGTGGGGGCCGAGCCAGAAGGTGTCGGTGCCGGAGGCGCTGCGCATCTGCACGATCAACGGGGCCTACGCCTCGTTCGAGGAGGGACTGAAGGGCTCGATCACTGCCGGCAAGGCGGCCGATTTCGTGATCCTCGCGGAAGACCCTCACGCGGTGGCGCCCGAGCGCATCAAGGAGATCGCCGTGCTCCGGACCGTGGCCGGAGGGCGCACGACACACGAGGCGTGAGGCGGGGCGTGCCATACGGCCGACCCCGGGGGCGTGCCATGCGGCCGACCCCCGGGCGTGACCCGTCCCGGCCCCCGGGCGTGACCCGTCGGGGCCGCGCGGAAGACCCTCCGGGCCGCGGATCGTGACCCGTCCCGGCCTCGGATCGTGTTAACTTGAGAGGCGGCCCCTTTCGCCCTTCGGGATCTGGTCGCGAGGCAGCAGTGACCGTGGTATCGGTGAAGCGCCAGCGACGCGTCCGGTCCCCGACCGGACCGACCGCCCCTTCGCGGGGACGATGGCGGAGTGCGTGGCTCGGGGCGGCCGGGATCCTGCTGGGCGCGCCCATCGGCGCCACCGGGCAAGCCGAGATCTCCCCGGACCAGCTCGGGCGCATCGTCGCGGTGCTGGTCGACGCCGACACGCGCGCTCCCATCCCCGAGGCCTTCGTGAGCCTGGTCGGGATGGAGCGCCGGGCCTTGTCCGACGCCTCGGGCACCGTGTCGTTCCTCGACATCCCGCCCGGGTCGCACGAGCTGTCCATCCGGCACATCGCGTACGGCGAGCAGACCGTGCCCATCGAGGTGCAGTCGATGCAGAGCGCGATCCTCGTCATCCCGCTCTCGCAGGAAGCGCTCGCCGTGGCGCCGTTGAACGTGCTCATCGAGCACCGTCCGCGCTTTCTCGAGCTGCGGGGCTTCTACGAGCGCCGCGCCGTGGGCCTGGGGCAGTTCTTCGATCCGCAGTTCGTCGAGCGCTGGAGCCAGGGTGTCCACACCCGTGCGGACCGCTTCATCGACCTCCTTCTGGACATGTCGCCCCAGATGGCGAGCGCGCTCGGCACCCGGGCCAGCGGCGGGCCGTCGCCGGTGGGCGGGATCCTGTGCAGCGGGGGCCGACCCGCGGTCTACGTCGACGGGCAGCCGGTGTTCGACGATCTCACCGGGCTGCGCGGGCGCCAGAGCCTCGAGCTCGAGATGATGTCGACCTACACGATCGGCGCGGTCGAGATCTACCCGGGGTCGGCCGGCGTGCCCGATTTCGCGCTCGAACCCGAGATCGGATGCGGCTCCGTCGTCATCTGGACGAACCGCTGGCGCGGGCGCACGCGCGAGCTCGGCGGGGGCGACGTGGAGCGGTGCGAGCCCGGCGACGACGCGCAGGCGGTGGTCGAGGGCACGATCCGAGACGAGTTCACCGGCGTGCTCCTGCCCGGCGCGCACGTGCTCGCCACGTCGTACCCGGCGGGCCAGCCGCGCGCGGCGCGCTCGGTCGAGGTCGTCGCCGATCGGCTGGCGCGCTATCGCGTGTGCGACCTGCGGGCTGGCCACACCCTCACGCTCAAGGTGTCCGCGGCCGACCGGAACGGCCCCGAGATCGCGGTCCCGCTCGAGGGAGCGCGGGTCACGCGCGACCTCACGCTGCGCATGGCGGGGCCCGGGGACCTCGTGGGACGCGTCACCGACCGCCAATCGGGAAGGCCCGTGGCGGCGGCCGTCGTCACGGTACACGGAGGGCGGGCGCGCGCGCAGACCGACGCGCAGGGCTACTTCGCGCTGGATGACGTGATGCCCGGCGACCAGGTGGTCGAGATCTCTCACCTGGGGTTCGAGCCGGTCACCGAAGTGGTGTCGGTGGTGGCCGACCGGACCGTCGACCTGCGGGTCGAGCTGAGCGCCGATCCAATCTCGCTGGCCCCGCTGGTCGTGACGGCGCTGCGCGACCGGCGGCTCGAGATCCGGGGCTATTTCGAGCGACGCGTCTGGGGCGAGCGCACCGGTCTGGGCCACTTCCTCGACGCCGCCTCCATCCAGCGCGCCAACCCGGCCGCGACCTCGAGGCTCCTGCGCGACGTGCCCGGGGTCGAGGTCCGCTGCACCGGGGCCCGCGACTGCCTGGTGGGGTCGACGCGCGGCCCTGATTGCGAGCAGATGAGCGTGTACATCAACGGGTCGCTGGCGCTGGGTGACACCCGGCGCGATCCGGTGACGATCGACGAGCTGGTGCGACCATCCGAGATCGCGGGCGTCGAGGTGTATCCCAGCCCCTCATCGGTTCCGGCGGAGTTCAGCGGTCTGTCCGGGCGCTGCGGCGCCATCGTGGTGTGGACGCGGTGAGCGCCCGACATGGCACCTCAGGCCCTCCCGCGCCCGGCATCGGCCCGTTCGGGCG
>JBFIOX010000056.1:0-11143 GCA_041610455.1 Gemmatimonadota bacterium | reverse complement strand
TGCGTGTTGAGCATGAGCGTCGGGGCGTCCCCGGCGCCGCGAATGTGCCCGATCACGTTGCCTGCCGCGTCGATCGACACCTCGTCGTAGCCCAGGCGGGTCATCTCGGCACCGACCAGGGCCGCGATCTCGCCTTCTTCTCCGGGCATGGAGGGCGTCCGGATGAGCCGCTGGAGGAACTCTACGCAGGCTTCGATGCTGGCCATTCGACTCCTCGAGTGACGGTCGGAGTGGTCTGCCCGCGCCGCGTCCCGCCGAGACGTCGGCACGGGAGGCCGGCCGGCGGCGGATGCGAAGATGCGGGGCACCGAGGCAGGAGGCGAGGCCGGCCGCGCTCTTGGCCCCCGGACGGGGCGTCTCTATCGTTCAGGGGCGGCAGAGCTTCGGGGGGTGAGCTGCATGGCGTTCGAGGACATGGAAAGAGCCGGCGGGCGGGATCCGGGGGCCGCGGAGCCGCGGGAGGGCACGCCGGGGGGCCACGCCGACCCGCCCGGCATCGTGGGGTCCACCCTCTCGCATTATCGGATCATCGCCTCGATCGGGCGCGGCGGCATGGGTGTCGTCTACAAGGCGGCCGACACTCGTCTCGACCGCACCGTGGCGCTCAAGTTCCTTCCCCCGCTTCTCGGCGACGATGTCGGAGCCAACCGCCGCTTCATCACGGAGGCCAGGGCCGCATCCGCGCTCGATCATCCCAACATCTGCACGATCTACGACATCGGTCAGATCGAGTCGGGCCAGACGTACATCGCCATGGCCTACTACGACGGGGAGACGCTGAAGGAGAAGATCGCGCGCGGCCCGCTGCCAGTGGACGAGGCACTCGACTACGCGACCCAACTGGCCCGCGGGCTCTCGAAGGCCCATCAGGCGGGGATCGTGCACCGCGACATGAAGCCCGCCAACGTCATCATCACTTCGGACGGGGTGGCCAAGATCCTCGACTTCGGGCTCGCGAAGGTCGAGGACCAGCAGCTCACCCGGACGGGCGAGCTCCTCGGCACGCTCGACTACATGAGCCCCGAGCAGATGCAGGGAGGGCACGTCGACCGGCCGTCGGACGTGTGGTCGCTCGGCACCATGCTGTTCGAGATGCTAACCGGGGGCCGGCCCTTCTCGGGTGCGAACCAGGCGGCCGTGCTGTACTCGGTGATCCACGAGGAGCCCCCCCCGGTCACGGAATCGAACCCCAGCGTGCCGGCGCACCTTGCGGGCGTGGTCAAGGCCTGCCTGGAGAAGGACCCGTCGCGACGCTTCGCCGACGCGGGCGCGCTGCTCGAGGCCCTGGGCGAACGCCGTCCGGCCAAGCTCCGCGGCGTGGAGGCGGGTCGGCCCCGCCCGGCGGCGCGGGCGACGGCGGTCGATCGGCCCCGCCTCCGCCTCGGCCGCCGCGTGGGGCTGGGGGCCGGGGTGGGCGCGCTCGGACTGTTGCTCGCCCTGCCGAGCGGGAGGGAGGCCGTGACCGGGGTGTTCGGCGCCCGCCCGGCCATGGCGCGCACCTATCTGGCGGTGATCCCGTCGTCGGGCGGCAACCAGGAGGACAACATCCTGGCCGAGGGACTGACGCACTCGCTCACGGGCATGGTCACGCGGCTCGGGGCCGACCAGGACTCGCTGTGGGTGATCCCGGCGACCGAGATCCTCAACCAGGAGGTCCGCTCGTCGAGCCAGGCGCGGGATCGGTTCCAGGTCAACACGGTGGTCACCGTCGCCATTCAGCGGGTGGGGACGGACGCCCGCGTCGTCCTGAGCCTCGTCGATCCGGATCCGGGCCGTACGGTGCGCACGCTCGAGCTGCCGATGCCCGACGCGCCGGATTTCCAGGACGAGGCGCCCAAGGCGTTGGCGAGCTTGCTCAACATCCGCCCCAAGCCCGGCTCGATGGCCGGGCTGGGGGCGCCCGCCACGCCGCAGGCCTACGACTTCTACGTGCAGGGCCTGGGGTATCTGCGCCGCTACGACATCGAGAACAACCTCGACCAGGCCGAGATCCTCTTCGAGCAGGCGCTCGACGAGGACTCGCTCTACGCCCCGGCGCACGCGGGACTGTGCGAGACCCTGTGGGAGCAGTACCGGCGCGCCTCCGACACCCGGCTCGCCCGCACCGCCATCACGCGCTGCGATCGCGCGCGCGCGCTGGCCGCTGAGCAGGTGGAGGTGTTGGTGCCGATCGCGCGCGTCTACCTCGAGACCGGGGAGAACGCGCGGGCGGAGCGAACGCTGGAGCGGGCGCTCGAGATAGACTCGACGAACGCCGACGCGCACCGCTGGATGGCCCGCGTCCACGACGCCGAGGGGCGGGATGATCCGGCCCGGGCGAGCTACGAGCGCGCCATCAACCTCGATCCCGGGCAGTGGATTTATCACAACGAGCTGGCCACGTTTCTCGTCTACCGGGGCCACGCCGAGGCGGCGGCGCCCCACTTCGAGCAGGTGCGGCGCCTGACGCCGAACAACTACCTGGGAGACATCGGCCTGGCCTTCACCTACCAGGTGCGGAACGACCTCGAGTCGGCCCGCCGCTACTACACGGCCTCGCTCGACAAGCGCGAGACCGAGCTGGCCTACCGCAACCTCGGGTACCTGGATCTGCGCGAGGGCCGTTGGGCCGAGGCGATCACCAAGCTGGAGCGGGCCCGGGCGCTCGACGACGGCAGCTGGTGGCTGTGGCGCTGGATGGGAGAGGCGAGGTTCTGGAACGGAGAGCGGGAGCAGGCCACCGAGGCGTGGCGCCGCATGGTCCGGCTCGTGGAGCCGCGCCTCGAGGTGAACCCCCACGACGAAGACCTCCTGGCGGGGGCGGCGGAAGCGCACGCGCACCTCGGCGACACCGAGCGCGCCGGCCAATTGCTCGGAAGGCTGTTGGATGAGCCGCTGAAGTGGAATTATATCGTGTACTATGCGGGCCGCGTTCACGAGCTCCTGGGCGATCGCGAGGGTGCCCTGGCGTACGTGGAGCGCGCCATGTCAGAGGGGTACGACCCGGCGTCCGTCGAGCGGGACCCATGGCTCAGGGACCTACGCCGGGACCCCCGGTTTCGCCGCATCGACGCTCGACGGCGATAGCTCGCGGTCGCTCGCGGCCGCTCGATGCCCAGCCGTGCAAAGGATTTCGCCATGATCTACACCAACTTCACGGTCCGTCTCCGCGATTGGAATCGCGGGAAGTTCCTCGTCGAGGTCGTGGATTCACCGGTGGGGCGGATGCGGTTCCCCGACGTGGTCACGTTCCGCATGGACGCGCTCGACTACCTCGAGCGTCTCGAGAACCCGCGGGCCAAAGGGCTGCTCGACATCGACGAGCTCACCGAGTTCGGCGAGATGCTGGGCGACATGCTCTTCCCCCCGACGGTGCGGCGCATGCTGCAGAAGAGCCTCGTGCTCACGCGGCGCAAGCCGGACCGGGAGAACGGGTTCCGGCTCGTCCTCGAGGTGGACGACCCGCTCCTCTCCACCCTGCCCTGGGAGTACGTGTACCTCTGGGAGTACAAGCACGTGCGCGAGAACAAGGCCGATACGAACGCGCGGCTGAATGAGATCGAGCAGTCGGTGAAGGTCATCACGGACCGGAAGGAGCGCCGGCACAAGCGCCGGCGGCAACAGGAGAACCTGCGCAAGCAGGTCGGTCTGCTGGGGTTCCTGGCGCGCGATCCGCGGATCTCGATCGTCCGTCACGAGTCCTTCCTGCACCAGATCGAGTTCGAGCCGCCCACGGACCCGATCGAGACACTCCGGGTGTTCATCTCGGTGGCCGAGCCCACCGACCTGGGCGAGGATCTCGACCTGGTGGAGGAGATCCGGGGTATCACCGAGTCGGTCCACGCGGTCGTGGGCGAGCTGTCGGAGGACGAGCGGTTGCGCCACAACGTCCTCGAGCTCATTCCGAAGCACGATGGACAGCTCCCCGGCGAGGAGCACCTTACGGTCAAGAAGCTGGACGAGGCGGTCGCGGACGGCTTCGACATCTTCCACTTCGGCGGTCACGGGGGCGTGTTCCCCGAGCAGCTGGTGGATGACGAGGGGCGCCTCGACACCGCCGCGCTGGGCCCGCCGCCCAAGATGGCGGGCGGCGATCGGGGTGGCTGGCTCGACCGCGGCGGCTGGCTCGACCGCGGCGGCTGGCTCGATCGCGGCGGCTGGCTCGACCGGGGCGGCTCGATGGATCGCGGCGGGTGGCTCGATCGCGGCGGGTGGCTCGACCGCGGCGGGTGGCTCGATCGCGGCGGATCGAGCGATCGTGGCGGGTGGCTCGATCGCGGCGGGTGGCTCGATCGCGGCGGTTGGCTCGATCGTGGTGGCTGGCTCGATCGTGGTGGCTGGCTCGATCGCGGCGGTTGGCTGGACCGCGGCGGAGCCGGCGCCGGGACGCGCGGCGCGATCGTGCTCGAGCGGGAGGTGGGCACGGCCGCGCCGAAGCCGGCCGAGCCGCCCCCTTCGGAGGCCAGGTCCCTGTTGTTCGAGATCCGCGACACCATGGGGGCGATCGCGCAGGCGTTGGGCGCGAAGCCGGAGTTGTCGAACGGCGGGGCCGAGCCCGAGCGATCGGCCGAGCCCGAGAAGGCGAACGACCGCCCGCACCAGATTTTGTGGTCCGACGACTTCGCCAAGAAGCTCAAGAAGGCCGACGTCAAGCTCGTGCTGCTCAGCGCATGCGAGACGAGCACCCGGGACAGCCGGCACTTTAACTGGACGGGCGTCGCGCCCGCCCTCCTCAAGGCGGGCATCCCGAACGTGATCGGCATGCAGTACGTGATCAGCGACGGCGCCGCCATTCAGTTCTCGCGCGCCTTCTACAAGGCGCTCAACTGCGGCGTCACGCTGGACGAAGCGGTGGCCTACGCGCGCAAGGCGATCATGTTCCTGGGCATCGACGGCATCGATCCTGAGGCCGAAGAAGAAGGGACGCTGCGCGATCAGGATTGGGGTGTCCCCGTCCTGTACACGCGCTCGATCCAGGGCTCTCTGTTCCCCGAGTTGCGCAAGGTGGCGGCGAGCAAGGTGACCAACGTGGATGAGCGCCTGCCCGACCGCATGCGCGATCTGTCGGCGCGGCCGCAGCCCGAGGCGCACGAGCGCATCCGGAGCGAGCTGTTCGACGAGCCGTTGGCGGCCGCGCCGGGTTACGGGGAGCGCGCTCCCACGCCGGCCGGCACGGGCTAGGGCCCGGCCGCCTCCAGGCACGGTGGCGGGCCGAGCGGGCAGCGCGCCTGCACGGCCCCCGCCAGCCGCAGCGCGAGCGCTTCGTCGAAGGGAGGCGCCACGACCTGTAGGCCCACCGGTAATCCGGTCGAATCCAGGCCGGCCGGAACGCTCGCCACGGGGAGACCCGGGAGCGAGAGAAGGAAGGTGGGCGCGACCCAGTCGATGTAGGTCCGCATCGGCCGGCCGGCGATCTGGCGCGGGTAGTTCTCCTCGGCCGCGAACGGCGGCACCGCCATGCACGGCGTGAGGAGTGCCGCGAACGTCTCGAACAGCTTCACGAAGCGCTCGCGCACCCGGCGTCGCGCGTTCTCTGCCGCTCCCAGCTCGCGCGCGCTCACCTCGAGCCCCGCGCGGAGGTTCGCGGCCACGTTCACCCCGTAGCGGTCGATGCGGTCGAGCCCGTCGTACAGCTGCGCCACGAACCAGTGACCGCGGAGGGCGCGGAACGCGTCCCTCGCCCAGCCGAGATCGAGGGCGATCTCGCGCACCTCCGCCCCCGCCGAGCGCAGCCGATCGATCGCCGCGCGGCACACGGCCTCCACCTCGGGGTCGATCCCGAACCCCGCCACGTCGGGGCAGTAGGCGAAGGGCCGGTCGGGCAATCCCGCCGGGATGTCTCCGCCATCTGCCGAACCGCCGTCGGGGGCGCCGTCCGCTGGGTCGCCCCCGCCAGGGTCTTCGCGGGCGCCCGGTGACCAAGGCGGCGCCGCGATTGGCGATTCGGCGGCCGGGCCCGAGAGCGCGCGCAGCGAGAGAGCCACGTCGGCCGCGGCGCGCCCCATCGTGCCCGTGACCTGGAGGTCGTCCCACAGGTAGGGCGACGGCAGAGTGGGGATGAGCCCGGCCGTCGGCCGTAGCCCCACCACGCCGCAGAACGAGGCGGGGATGCGCAACGAGCCCCCCAGATCCGTGCCCTGCGCCAGCGAGATCATGCCCGCGGCCAGCGCCGCGGCGCCGCCTCCCGTCGAGCCTCCGGCGGTCCGCGTCGGATCCCACGGATTGCGGGTGATCCCGAACACGTCGTTCCAGGTCGTGCCGCCCGCCGCGAACTCGGGCGTGTTGGTCTTACCCAGGATCACGGCGCCGGCAGCGCGGAAGCGGCGTACGACGAGGGCATCCTCCTCGGGCACGTGGTCGGCGAACAAGGCCGACCCGTACGTCGTGCGGAGCCCCGCGGTCTCGGTGACGTCCTTGATGCCCACGACGAGCCCGGCCAGCGGCCCGGGGTCTTGGCCGGCGGCCAGGCGGCGGTCGATGGACCGCGCCGCTTCCGGGGCGCGCGGATCGACGGTCACGACCGCGTTCAGCGTCCCGTTGTGTCGCTCGAGCTGGCCCATGCACGCCTCGAGCAGTCCCGCGGCGCTCAGCTCGCCGCGGCGGATGCGACGCGCCTGCTCGTGCGCGGGCAGGAGCGCGACGCGCTCCGCGGATCCGGGCACGGCGGGACTCAGTCCTCGACGAAGGCGACGACGCGGCAGAACGCGGCTTCGCCGCCTTTGAACTTCCACGGGAAGCACCCGATGGTGAGACGCCGGTTCTGCAGCTCGGGCGCCCCGATGTCGCCGCCGAGGTTCTCGATGTGCATGCAGTCGTGCGGGAAGAGCGCGTTATGCGTGAGCTGGTAGTGCTCGTCGGGGAACAGCGCGTCGACCGCGTCCGGCCCGCCGAACACCCGCTCGGCCAGGGCGCGAACCCGGTCGCAGTGGCCGAACGTGCCCTTCCCGAGGAAGCGCCCGATGGGAAGGTTCATGGGGTGGTCGGTGGAGATCACGTCCACCCCCCAGATCTTGATCTTCTTCTCGATCAGCCAGGGCACCAGGTCGGGGTGCGCCCCGGGGTGCGTGTGCACGTAGCGCTCCTCGTTGGCCTCGTCTCCGAACTGCGCGAAGCGGTGCCAGCCCGTGTGCAGGATGAGCAGGTCCCCCTCCCTGACCTCGACCCGCGCCTCGATCATGGCGGGCGTGTACGCCGCGAGGTCGCTCATCTCGTCGCGCAGATCGACCACCACCCCGTCCCCGTACAGCCACTCCAGGGGGATCTGGTCGATCGTCATCCCATCGGTCACGAAGTGCCGCGGGGCATCGAGATGCGTCCCCATGTGGTTGGAGGTCTGGATGTATTGCGCGTTCACCCCGTGCTCGACCTTCCGCTTGATGTACTTGACCTCGAACGGCGGGTAGTAGGGCCAGAAGAAGCAGTCCTGGTTGAGCGGCTGCGAGAGATCGTAGAGCTTCATGCGCGCGTCCTCTTTCGGCTCGTCTGTCGGAATCGACTACTCGGGCTCTTCATCCGTCCGGCTGAACAGCGCCTGGACCATCGGCTTCTGTACCTTCCCCATCTCGTTCCGCGGCAGGGCCTCGAGGCAGAGCCAGGTTCGCGGGACCTTGTAGGGGGCGAGCCGCTCGCGGACCCAGGGGTCGAGCACCGTGGCCACCGCCTTGCTCCGCTCGTCGCGCCCCTTGGCTCCGGGGGGCACCAGGTCGGGAACGAACCATACGCCGGGCTCGGTGACGACCGCCGCCGCGATCCGCTGGCCCCACTCCTCGTCGGGCAGGCCCACCACGGCGCAGTCGGTCACGGCCGGGTGCGAGCGCAGGAGGTCCTCGATCTCGACGGCGGAGATCTTGTAGCCGCCGCTCTTCAGGATGTCCACCGAACGACGGCCCAGGATGCGGTAGTACCCATCGTCCAGGACCGCCTCGTCGCCGGTGCGGAACCAGCCGTCCGCGAAGGCTTCGCGCGTCTCGTCCGGGCGCCGCCAGTACTCGGAGAACACCGTGGGGCCCCGCACCTGGATCTCACCCGAGACGCCGGGCTCGATCGCGCGCAGTCCCTCCGCCAGCAGGCGTCCGTCCTCGCCGGCCACCAGCCGCAGCTCGACGCCGGGCAGCGGCTGGCCCACCGTGCCGGGGCGTCGGCGACCGGCGTAGGGGTTGGACAGGCCCATGCCGATCTCCGTCATCCCGTAGCGCTCGAGCAGACGCTGGCCCGTGATCTCCTCCCAGCGCTCGAAGATGGCGGTCGGCAGCGAGGCGGAGCCCGACACCATGAGGCGCAGGCCGCGGGCCCCCCGAGACCAGCGGGCGCGGGTGAAGTCGTCGGCCTCCTCCCAGGCGCGGACGAGCTTGGCGTAGATCGTGGGCACCGCCATGAACACGGTGATGTCGCGCGAGGCGAAGCGATTCCAGGCGTGGGTCGCCTCGAAACGGCCGAACTCGACCGACGCGCCCGCATAGAGCGCGCAGCTCAAGGCGTTGACGATGCCGTGCGTGTGGTGCAGCGGGAGCACGTGGAGGATCCGGTCTTCCGGCACCCAGGCCCAGGCCTCGAACAGCGTCCGCATCTGCGCATCGAGGTTGGCGTGCGTGCTGACCACGCCCTTGGGCCGTCCGGCGGTCCCACTGGTGTAGAGCAGCAGCGCCCTCCGGTCGAGCGCGACGCCGGGCAGCGGGCGCGTCTCGTCCGCCGGCGCCGCGCCCGCGCGCTCCTCGCCGCTCAGCAAGGAGAGGATGGGGGTGACATCGTAGCCCGAGCCCACGACGCCCCGGTAGGCGATCCCCCGCGCCTCGGCCAGCGGCCGCAGCGCTCCATCCCCGGCTTCATCGGCGAGCAGAACCTCCACGTCGGCGTCGTCGATGACGTACTCGAGCTCGGGCGGCGGGTGGGTCGGGCACAAGGGGACCGCGATCCCGCCCGCCCTCCAGATGGCCCATTGCGTGACGACGTATTCGAAGCCCGGGGACATGAGGTATCCGACGCGCACCTCCTCCAGATCGGTCCGGTCGCCCAGTAGTTGCAGCGCGCGCAGCCGCGAGCGCCGCTCGAGCCACTCGTACGTGTGCGTCGTGTCATCGACATCGACGACGGCCGTTCGCGCGGCGAAGCCCGTCGCGCGCTCGAACAGCGGGACGGGGCTCACGGCGGGGCCGGCCTCACGAGGGCAGCGGAGCCGCGGCCGCGACGCGCGTCCCCCGCATGGCGATCGCGTAGACCGTGAAGGACACGATGGCGGCCGAGAACCAGGCGCCGTCGAACAGGAACGAGACGCTCGGGTGGAGCTTGCCCGCGAGAGCGACCGCAATCCCCGCCCCGAGGGCGACCATCGCGGACCGGTTCACGCCGTCCCCGTAGGCGTAGGCGCCCGTCTCAGAGTACAGATCTGGGAGCGTCAGCCGAAAGCGCCGCACCCACCAGTAGTCGCACACGAGCACGCCGCCGACCGCTCCGAGCAGTCCCGAGTAGCTGATGAGCCACGTCTGATACGCGTCCAACAGCTTCCAGGGGAAGATGAAGATGCCGATCACGCCCGCGATCATGCCCCCCGCGCGAAAGCTGATCCTTCGCGGCGCCAGATTCGAGAAGCTGTTGGCGGGCGCGACGACGTTGGCGGCGATGTTGGTCGAGAGCGTGGCGAGGGCCAGGACCGCCATCGCCAGCACGCCGAGCCAGGGGCTCGAATCGGCCGTGAGGCGCGCCACCAGGTCGATGGGATTCCACACCGCCTCGCCGTACAGCACCACGGTGGCGCTCGTGACCGCGATCCCCACGAAGGCGAAGAGCGGCATCGTGGTCAGGAGCCCGAGGGCCTGGCCCAGCACCTGGTCGCGCTGGCTCGCCGCGTAGCGCGTGAAGTCGGGGATGTTGAGCGAGAGGGTGGCCCAGTACCCCACCATCGCGGTGAGCCAGGGGACGAAGAGCGCGAGCACGAACGGGCGCCCGCCCGCGGCGGAGGCTTGGGCGCCCGCCAGGGCCTCCGACCCGCGGAGCATCGCGCCGACGCCCCCTACCCGGCTCACGGCCCAGGCGAGCAGCGCGAGCCCGATGAGGAGGAGGAAGGGCGCGGCCACCGTCTCCAGCCACTTGATGGATTCGGTGCCGCGCCACGCGAAATGCATGTTCAGCAGCCAGAAGGCGAAGAAGCTCAGATAGTGGCCGAGCGTGTAGCCCATGAACGTCCAGCCCCCGCCGAGCTCGACCCAGCCTGGCGTGATCAGCGTGATCATGGCGTGGATGGCCAACCCGCCGATCCACGTCTGGATGCCGAACCACCCGCAGGCCACGACCGACCGCAGGAGCGAGGGCACGTGCGCGCCCTTCCATCCGAAGGGGGCGCGCGCGAACACGGGAAAGGGGATCCCGTACCGCGTGCCGGCGTGCGCGTGGATCACCAGGGGCACGAGCACGATGGTGTTCCCGAGAAGGATCGTGAGCAGGCTCTGCCACCAGTTCATGCCCGCCTCGATCATGCTCGAGGCGAGCATGTAGGTGGGGATGCACACGCTCATTCCCACCCATAGCGAGGCGATGTGCCAGAGGCTCCACGTGCGCGCGTCGCGGGGCGTGGGGGCGATGTCGTCGTTGACGAGGAACCCCGGGGGAAGCGGGGCGTCGAGGGCGACGAGCCCGTCGTCCGGGTAGGCGGATGCCCTCACGCGAGACGCTCGCGAGCGCGACCCACCGCCCGCAGCAGGGTGCGGCGGGTCAGCACGCGGACCAGATGCCGTCGATAGCGCTCGCTGCCGTGCATGTCGGCGGCGGGGTCGCACACCTCGCCGGCCGCCCGGGCAGTCTCATCGATGTGCTCGGGCGTCGCCGGTCGGCCGATGAGGCGCGCGGTCGCCTCCGGGGCCAGGCCGGGGGTGGGACCCGCGTTGACGAACGCCAGCGCGGCGTCGACGCAGGTGCCGTCGGGGTCGAGCCGCACCCGGGCGGCCACCCCCGCGATGGCGTAGTCGCCTCGGCGGCGGGCCAGCTCTTCGAACGCGGTCCCCTGGCCGGGCACGCCGGGCGGCACCTCGATCGAGACCACCAGCTCTTCCGGCTCGAGCACGGTGAAGAAGGGGCCGAGGAAGAGCTCGTCGAGGGCGATCCGGCGCTCGACCCGGGCACCGGCCTCCCCGTCTCGGGGCGCCCGGGCGGCCCGTAGGGTGGCGCCCAGGGC
>JBFIOX010000055.1:0-11150 GCA_041610455.1 Gemmatimonadota bacterium | reverse complement strand
GGCGCCGCCATGGACGACATCGAGTCTCTCGCCGGCCGTGCGTTCGATCCGCAGGTGGTCAGTGCGCTCCTGCGCATCCGCCCGGTGGACGGCTAAGGCGGCGGGGAGGCGAGCGATGCCCTGGCCCTTGATCCGACTGAGCCTACGGGCGCGGCTCTACCTCGTCTGCGCGGTGCTCATCGCCCTGCTGCTCACGCCGTCGTATTACACGCTGCGGCAGCTGGCGGAGCTCCGCGACATCGCTTTCGACCTGCAGAGCCGCCACGCCGTGGCGCTGCTCGAGGTGGGTCGTATCGAGACGTCCCTCTCCGAGCTCAATCGCCTGCAGCGCGACTGGGTCTCGACACCGAGCGAAGAGGCGCGGTCGGAGATGTTCCTCACGCTCGACGTCGCGCGTCGCGGCCTCGTGCGCCTGGCCAGCCTGGAGTACCACGTCCGCGCCGATCTGAGTCAGACGGTCGTCGACTCGCTCACCCGGCTCACCGAGGCGCTCGACAGCCTGGTCCAGGAGCGCCGGATGTCGGAAGCCAGCGCCATGCATCTGGCGTCGCGCCCCGTGTACGAGCGTGGACAGGAGGCTCTCGCCTCGCTCGGACAGGCCATCGACGCCGAGAGCATGACTGCGGCGGTGCGCGCGCAGTCGATCTCCGAGCGAACGGCCCGCACGGCGGCGGCGGCGACGGGCTTGGCGGCCGGCCTCGCCGTGCTCCTGGCCCTCCTGTCCGTGGGTGCGATCACGAATCCGCTCCGCAAGCTGCGGAGCGCCATGGCCGCGGTGGCCGGGGGGCGTTTCGCGCCGCCCAGCGATCTACCCTACGGGCGCCCCGATGAGATCGGCGACCTGACCCGGTCGTTCAGGGCCATGACCGAGCGACTGGCCGAGCTCGATCGCCTGAAGGCGGAGTTCGTGAGCATCGCGAGCCACGAGCTGAAGACGCCGGTCAACGTGGTGCGCGGCTACGTGGACATGATCGAGGAGGGCTCCTACGGCGGGGTGGACGAGGGACTCGCCGAGGCGCTCCGCTACATCCGCGAGCAGACGGAGGTTCTGCGGGAGCGGGTCGACCAGCTGCTCGCGATGAGCCGGCTGGAGGCACAGGGGATGGAGGTCAAGCTGGCGCCGGTGGCGCTGGGCGACCTGTTCGAGGAAGTGCGCCGCAACTTCGCCGGGCTGGCAGCGCAGAAGCGGATCGTCTTCCGGGTCCGGACCGATCCGAGCTTGCCCGATATGGCGCTTCTGGATCGACGCAGGGTGCGCGACGAGCTGATCGGAAACCTCCTCGGAAACGCCTTCAAGTTCACCCCCGCCGGCGGCGGGATCGATGTGCACGCGCGGGGCGAGCCCGGCTGGCTCATCTTCCAGATCCGGGACACCGGTGAAGGCATTCCGCCCGCGCAGCTACCCTACATCTTCGAGAAGTACTATCAGGCGGGGCGCCACGCGGGGAAGGTCGGCGCCGGACTGGGGCTGGCCATCGCCCGCGAGATCGTGGACGCGCACGGAGGCCGCATCACCGTCGAGAGCCGCGAAGGCAAGGGATCGGTGTTTCGCGTCGAGCTTCCCCTGTCGCAGGTCGAGCGGGCCGAGGGCCCGGCGCCCGTCGTCCGCGTCGGCGAAGCCGCCGTCCAAGCGGGCGGACGGTCCGTGTTGCCCTTCAGCCGGCTGCCCCGGGGAGGCCCCGGGAACCGTAAGGGCAACGGGAAGGGAAACGGACGGGGGTAGACCGGCAGGGCTCGAGCGCCCCCGAATCGATCGCCGTTGCCCCGGGGCCGGTTGGAGCGCGGCTCTGCGGCCTGTGGCCGAGGGTGAGTTCCCGCAGCCGGGGCGCCGCCGCCCCGAAAGACCGGTCCACTCTCGTGCCCCCCCTCGAGGTTGTCTCGTCCCGCCTTCTCCCCCGTATACTCTCTGCGTCGGATCGAGGCTCCTCAGTGGAGGCGGGCATGCGGCAGGCAAGGGCACGGGCCTCCGGCGTCGGCGGCGCGGGCCACGACGCCGGACGGCGGGCGGTCGGGAGACGGCGGGAGGCGCGGAAAGGGCGCGCGGTGCAGAGACGCCGCGCCGGGCTCCGACGTGGCATGTGGCTGGCGGGCCTGGCCACGGTCGCGCACGCCCCGTCGGTGCCCGCTCAGCAGCCCGAGCGCGAGGCGCGCCCCCGGGCGCGCGAGGCCGGCGTGGTGATCGGGCGGCTTCCGCCCGGCAGGTGGAACGCCATCACGGACGTCGCCGGCGTCCGCGTGGGGCACCGCACCGTGTGGGTGGGCGACTCGATCCGCACCGGGGTCACGGCGATCCTCCCTCACGGGGGCGATGTGTTCGCGCGACGGGTGCGCGCGGCCATCACGGTCGGCAACGGCTTCGGCAAGCTCGTGGGCGCCACGCAGGTGAACGAGCTGGGCGAGCTCGAGACCCCCATCCTGCTCACTGGCACGCTCAGCGTGTTCCGAGCGGCCGACGCGCTCCTCGACACGCTCCTCGCGTCGCCCGAGAATCGGGAGGTGCGCTCCATGAACCCGGTTGTGGGCGAGACGAACGACGGGTTCCTGAGCGACATCCGGGCGCGCCCGATCGAGCCCTCCCACGTCCGCGAGGCGCTTCGCAACGCCGCCTCGGGGCCCGTAGAGGAGGGGAGCGTGGGGGCGGGCACCGGGACGCGTGCCCTCGGATTCAAGGGGGGGATCGGCACCTCCTCCAGGGTGGTCGAGACCGAGGCCGGACCCGCCACCGTGGGCGTGCTCGTCCAGACGAACTTTTCGGGCTCGCTGCGCATCTCGGGGGTGGCGGTGGGCGAGTCGCTCGCCCGCGACGCGGCACCCGGCGCGGGATCGGCCGCGGAGGCGATCGAAGCCGAGGGGGGCCGGCGGCGGGACTCTTCGGCTGGAGCGGGCGCGCCGCCGGGCGCGGACGACCGGGGGAGCGCCGGGGGCTCCGTCATGATCATCGTGGCGACCGACCTCCCGCTTGCGCACCGCGAGCTCGAGCGGTTGGCCCTACGGAGCCTGCTGGGCATCGGCCGCACGGGCTCGTTCATGTCGCACGGCTCCGGGGACTACGTGATCGCCTTCTCCACCGATGCGGGCCCGCCCCTGCGCGACGGGCGCACGCTGTCTCGTGCCTTCGAAGCGGTGGTGGAGGCCACCGAAGAAGCCGTGATCAACTCGCTGTTCAAGGCCACCTCCGTGACGGGGCACGGAGGCCGCCGCAGCGAGGCGCTCCCCCTGGCCCCGACGCTGGAGCTGCTGGACCGGGCGGGCGTGCGCATGCCCCCGCCCTGACCCGAGTCAAGGTCGAGACCTAGCACATGCGGATCCTCATCGTCGGTGCGGGCCAGGTCGGCTTCCACCTGGCCGAGCGATTGTCGAAGCAGGGCCAGGACGTCGTCGTGGTGGACACCAGTCCCGAGAAGACGGAGCTGGTCGGCGATCGGCTCGATGTGCTCACGCTGGTGGGTAACGGGGCCGCGCTCCCCGTGCTCGAGGAGGCGGGGGTGCGGCGCGCCGATCTCTTCCTTGCGGTCACCAATCGGGACGAGGTGAACATCATCGGCTGCCTCGCCGCCGATCGGCTGGGCGTCCCCCGCAAGGTGGCCCGCATCTCGAATCCCGAGTTCTTCACCGAGGGATCGATGCTGTCGCGCGAGCAGCTGGGCATCGATCTGATGATCAACCCCGAGCGCGAGTGCGCCTGGGAGACCTTCCAGCTCTTGGCGAGCGAGGTCGCGAGCGAGCTGTTCCGCTTCGTGGGCGGCACGGTGTTCCTCATGGGTCTTCGCGTGGAAGACGGGGCCCCGGTGGCCGGACACAACATCGCGGAGCTGGCCGAGCTGTTGGCGGAGCGCCAGTACACGACGGTGGCCATCCAGCGCGATGGCGCGACCGAGGTGCCGCGCGGCGACAGCCGGATCGAGACGGGCGACCAGATCTTCCTCGTCGGCCCGACGTCGCAGATGGAGCACCTGCCCGCCCTGGCGGGCTACGCGCCGTACCAGCTACGGCGGGTGATCATCGCCGGCGGGAGCGCCGAGGCGGTCCACCTGGCGGGCTTCCTCGAGGACAAGGGCGTGGGCTGCACGATCCTCGACAACGACCGAGAGCGCTGCGTCGCCCTCTCGGCGGCGCTCCCCCGGGCGCTGATCCTGCATGGAGACGCGACCGATGCGGAGCTGCTCGACATGGAGGGGGTAGGTGGGGTCGATGGCTTCGTCGCCTACACGAACCGGGACGAGACCAACCTCCTCTCGTGTCTGCTCGCCAGCCGCACCGGGGCCCGCAAGGTGGTGAGCCTCATCCACCGTCGCCAATACGTCCCTATCGCCTCCCGGCTGGGCGTCGATGCCACCGTGTCCACCCGGTTGTCCGCGGCCAATTCCATCCTGCGCTACGTGCACGAGGCCAACGTCTCGTCGGTGGCGGCGCTCCGGGGCGTGAACGCCGAGGCCGTCGAGATCCGGGTCGGCCCCCGGGCGAGGGCCCTGGGCCGCCCCTTCCGCGAGCTCCACTTCCCGGCCGGGGGCGTGGTCGGCGCCATTGTGCGCGACGGCGCGTTCATCGCGCCGCGGGGCGATGACGCGGTCCAGAGCGGCGATCACGTCGTGCTCTTCGCCGAACCCAGCGTGATGCCGAAGCTGGAGAAGCTCTTCGCGTGAAGCCCGCGCACCTGATCCACGTGATCGGGATCACCCTGCTCGCCCTGAGCGCGGCCCTGGCGGCGGCGGGCGCCGTCGCGCTCGCGCACGACGAGCCCGAGACCGTCGATTTCTTCGCCACCGCCATCATCGCGTTCGCGATCGGCCTCACTTCGTTTCGGCGTACGCGGTTGTCGCGCGATCTCACCATCCGGGAGGGATACGCCGTCGTCGGCCTCGCCTGGCTGGCGGTGAGCGTGGCGGGCGCGCTGCCCTACCTCTTCGCCGGCGTCACCACGTCACCGGCGGCGGCGCTCTTCGAGTCCGTGTCGGGCTTCACGACGACGGGCGCCACGATCTTCGGCGATGTCGAGCGATTGCCGGCCGGGATCCTGTTCTGGCGCGCGATCACGCAATGGCTGGGAGGGATGGGCATCGTGCTGCTCGGCGTCGCCATCCTCCCCTTCTTGGGCGTGGGCGGGATGCAGCTGTTCCGGGCCGAGGCCCCGGGGCCGACCAAGGAGCGTCTCACGCCTCGCATACGCCAGACCGCGACCAGCCTGTGGTACGTCTATGCGGGTCTGACGGCCATCCAGGTGCTCCTGTACGTGGTCGGCGGCATGCCCCTGTTCGACGCGGTCACGCACGCCTTCACCACGCTATCCACGGGGGGCTTCTCGACGCGGAACGCGTCCTTGGCGGCGTTCGATTCTCCCTACATCCAGTACGTGACCATCGCGTTCATGTATCTGGCGGCGCTCAACTTCACGCTGCACTTCCGCCTCACGCGCCTCCAGTTTCGCTATCACCGCGACGCGGAGTGGCGGTTCTTCACCTGGGCGCTGGCGGTGGCGGTCCTCGTCATCCTCGCGATCACCTATGCGGGACGGGCGGGCGGAGCGGAGGAGACCTTCCGGGAGGCCCTGTTCCAGGTCGTCTCCATCACCACCACGACCGGTTTCGTGAACGCCGACTACGAGCGCTGGGTCCCGGCGGGTCAGCTTCTCCTGCTCTTCTTGATGTTCATGGGCGGCATGGCGGGATCGACCGCCGGCGGCATGAAGGCCATGCGTCTGCGGCTGCTCCTGCGGCACGGGCTGACCGAGCTCAAGCGAAGCGTGCACCCGCGGGCGGTGATCCCCGCGCGCCTCGGGGATGCGCCCGTTCCCGAGCCCACGTTTCTCCGCGTACAGGCGTTCGGGCTCTTCTACCTGGGTCTGTTCGCGGCGGGCGCTTTCGCGCTGGCCCTGGCCGGGCACGACCTGGTGACGGCCTTCGGGGCGAGCGCCGCCGGGATCGGGAACATCGGACCGGGCCTGGGAGAGGTCGGGCCGATGGACAACTACGGCTGGATGGGGCCGGGCTCGCACCTCATCCTGGCCTTTCTGATGCTGGCCGGCCGGCTGGAGCTGTTCACGATCCTGCTCCTCTTCCATCCCGATTTGTGGCGGCGCTACGCCAGGCCGCCCATAATGCGCCGCGCTCGCCTGTGAGGCTCACGCAGACGGAGATGGCGCCCGTGGACCCGCTTTTGGCCGCTTCGGCCCAACCGCCCCTTCCAACGGATCGATTGCTCCTCGACGAGCCGGCCGATGAGGAGGCCGTTCCCCTCGACGTGCTGTTCGTGGGGGCCGGGCCCGCTGGTCTCGCGGGGGCCATCGCCCTCGCCCAACGGGCGCGGCGAGACCGCGAGGCGGGCGGGCCGCTGGCCGACCTCGAGATCGGCGTGCTCGAGAAGTCGGGGGAGCTGGGCGAGCACTGCCTGTCGGGGGCCGTCGTGAATCCCGAGCCGTTCCGCACCCTGTTCCCCGACGCGCCCATCGAAGAGCTGCCCCTGCGCGAGCCGGTCCAGCGCGACCGCGTCCTGTTCCTCACCGAGCGGCGGAGCGTACGCCTCCCGACCCCGCCCAGCATGCGCAACCACGGCCATCACGTTGCCTCGATCTGCGAGATCGTGCGCTGGCTCGGGGAGCAGGCCGAAGCGCTCGGAGTCAACGTGTTCACCGGCTTCCCGGCCGACGCGCTGCTGCTGCGACAGGGTCGCGTTGCAGGCGTGCGCACGGCCCCCAGCGGGCTCGACCGCGAGGGCAGGCCCGCGGGCGGGTACGCGCCCCCGACAGATCTCACGGCGCGGGTCACGGTGCTCGCCGAGGGCACCCGCGGGCCGCTCACCCAGGCGTGGCTCGAGCGGGAGGGGATCGGCCGCCCGAACCCCCAGATCTTCGCGCTGGGGGTGAAGGAGCTGTGGCAGGTCGCTCGTCCGCTCGACGCGGTGGTGCACACGCTCGGCTGGCCCCTGCCGCGCGATGCCTTCGGGGGGAGCTTCATCTATCCCATGGGCCCCGACCTGGTCGCCCTGGGGCTCGTGGTGGGGCTCGATGCGCCCTACGTCGATTTGGATGTCCACGCGTTGCTGCAGGCCTTCAAGGGCCACCCCGCCGTGGCCCGGATCCTCGAGGGCGGCGAGCTCCTCGAGTGGGGGGCCAAGACGATTCCCGAGGGCGGGTACCACGCTCTGCCGGACCGCCTATCGGGCGACGGATTGGTCATCGTGGGCGATGCGGCCGGCTTGGTCGATGTGGCGTCCCTGAAGGGCATCCACTACGCGATGCGGTCCGGCATCATGGCGGCCGGCGCGATCTACGACGCCCTCGCGGCAGAGGATGTCTCGGCGGCCCGCCTGTCGGCCTACGACGCCTCTCTGCGCAGCAGCCTCGAGGGCGACGCGCTGTACCGGAATCGAAACATGCGGCTGGCGTTCCAGCGAGGCTTCTGGTCGGGAGGGCTCAAGGCGGGGCTGATGCAGCTCACTCGCGGCGCCTTTCCCGGGCGACGCATCGCGAGCGAGACCGATGCCGCCGCGCCGCGCACCAAGCGGCTCGCGCTCGACGCCGCGTACGACGGAAAGCGAACCTTCGCCAAGGTCGATGCGGTCTATCGCTCCGGCAACGCGACCCGCGACGACATCCCCCCGCACTTGGTCGCGGCCGAGGACGTGTCGGGAGCCATGGCGGATTTCTACGCCCATCTCTGTCCCGCGGGGGTATACGAGCGGAAAGGCGAGGGTCTGGTGATCAACGCCCCGAACTGCGTCGACTGCAAGGCCACCGACGTGGTGGGTCCCCGCTGGACGCCTCGCGAGGGCGGTAGCGGGCCCGCCTACAACCGCATGTAGGGAGCCGTTCGGCGGTCCCGCTCGGCGGGCAGGGAACGATCAGCGGGCGGCCGCGGCGACCGCGATGAGGGACACGGCGTCGGCCGCCTGCTCGTAGCCCGTCCGCATCAAGAAGGCGGAGTTCTTGCCGTAGCTCTTGATCCCCAGGATGAAGAACCCGGGCTCCGGGCTCCCCAGCGTTTCCGGTCCGAGGCTTCCGGTGGCGAGGCAGTCGGCCGTCCCCGCTCCGGACGCCGCCATGAGGGCGGCCGCGAGCTTCATGGGGCCGCGCGTCGCGTAGCACTCGTGGATCTGGAGCTGCCGGTACAGCCCATCGTCCGGCTCGTAACCGACGTTGGCGACGATGCGGGCGAAGCGCTCCCGCCTCGGAGGTCCGTCGACCGAGATCTCCACCTCGAAGCCGTCGTCGTGGGCGCGCACCGCCGCGAGCGTCGCGCCGCCCCACCAGGCCGACCCGGGCGGCGGCGCCGCGGCGAGGGCGTTGGCGCGGCGCACGAGCGCGTCCCGCTCGGGCAGCGGGTCGCCCGGGATCGGCTCGAGGGCACGCTTCCCACCCCGCCGCGTGGCCCACACGAAGGCGGTCCCGCCCGCGCGATCGGCGAGGCCGGCCAGCCCGAGGACGGCGGTGGCGGCGGAGTGCCCCCCGCCCAGGACGAGCGTCCGCACGCCCGCGAATCGCTCCCCCTCCGGCCCCTCGAATCGCGGCACGTGGTACTCGATGAGGGGCCCGGCCGTCCGCTCGCCGCGCGCCGGCCCCCCACCGGGACCCGCCCAGTTGGGTCGCCCGTAGGTGCCCGAGCAATCGAACACCGAGCGGGCGAACAGCTCCTCCTCGGAGCCGTCCCGCTCGATGAGGAGCCGGAAGGGCGCGGCGGCCCGACGCTCGCTCCCCAGAGCCTCTCCCTTGAGCAGGCCGGCCCGCGTGATTCCGACCGTCCGCGTCCCCTCGCACACTCGGATCTCGCGGCGGAGGTCGGCGGCCAGGGGGAGCAGGTAGCGCTGACGGAACTCGGCCCCCCGCATGATCTCATCGTCGTCCGGGAGCGCCGCTCCGATCTGGCGCAGGCGCCGCAGCCCCCCCGGCCCGGCGTTCATCTCGAAGGGCGAAAAGAGTCGGACGTGGCCCCAACGCGCCACGTGCTCGGCTACACGCCCCGCCTCGAGCACCACGGCGTCCAGCCCCGCCGCGACGGCGAGCGCGGCGGCTTCGAGACCGACGGGGCCCGCGCCGACGATGGCCAGATCGCGGGTCCCCCGATCTTCCGCGGCTCCCGGCACCCGACCTCCAAGATGTTCGTGGACGAATCCCGTCCGCTAGCGCGCGCCGGCCGGGCGACCGGCGGGCGGCGGGTGCGCGACGAGACTTTCCCGTCGCCCCCACCGAAACCTAGTCTCAAGTCATGAGCGACGGCGAGCACCGAACCCGCGCGGCCGCCAGGCCGGGGCCCTACCGGGGCGAGCGCCGAGGCTGGCTCGGCAACGCGCTCGGGCCGGTGATCGGCTACCTCATCACGAACGTGGTCGTCGCGCCGTTCGTCCTCCTCTTCTTCTGGGTGCTCAACCGAACCACGGTGTACGGCCGCCGTCGGATCCCCAACGAGAGGAATACGCTCCTGTTGGCGAATCATCAGTCGATGATCGACTCGTTCCCCATCGGCTACTCGGCCTTCTATCCGCAGGACATCGTCAAGCCGTTCCTCATCCCCTGGAATCCGGCCGCGCAGGAGAACTTTTTCCGAAACCGGTTTCTCGCCTGGTGGTTCCACATGCTCAAGTGCATCCCGGTGCGGCCCGGCCGGCGGGACATGAAAGCGATCTACCGGTCGATCCGAGCCCTCCAGGACAGCACCATGATCCTCTTTCCCGAGGGCACCCGCTCGCGCGACGGGACGATCGGGCGGGGGCGGCCCGGCGCGGGCCTGGTGATCCTCGGGACCGGCGCCACGGTGGTCCCGGTCACCATCGACGGGATGGAGCGGGTGCTCCCCATCGGCTCCCGCATGCCGCGAATCGGAAAACGGGTGTCGGTGTACTTCGGCAAGCCGATCCACTACGCCGACTTGGCCGAGGGACCGCGCTCGCGCGAGACGGCGCAGCGCATCGTGGATCGCGCCATGGCCCGGATCCGTTTCCAGCGGCGCGTGATCGCCCGCCTGGAGGGGCGCCCCCGGCCCGAAGAGGGGGCACCCCGCGCCGGGCTGGACAGCGAGCCCCCCGGTTAGCGATCTTCCGCCCATGTATTACGTACTTGTCACCCTCATGCTGGGCGTGTTGATCGCGGGTCTGCTCGGCGCCGGGTTCGCGCTCGGTTGCCGGCTCTCCGAGCTGGACGGGGACGAGCCACGCGCCACCGAGTCGTAGTCCCGTTTCCGCCATCCCGGCGCGTCGGCCCCGCATCGAGAGCGCCGCACGCGCGATCCCTTCCTCGGGTTCCGAATCCCCGCTCCGCTCGATATGTTTCAGGATTGTAGTAAGTGCGCTGTAAGCCGTCCGCTGGCGGGACGACGGGCGTCGTTTGGCCGTGGGCGACGGGCCCCATCCAAGAGGTGGTCATGACGAAAACCTTCCGGGACGAAGACGGGCGCCGCTGGAAAGCATGGCTCGCATCGCGCGAGGTGTTCTGGCCGGATCCCAACGAGGACAAGCCCGATCCGGATTGCGAAGCGGTGCTCTTCGTCTGCTTTTCCGATCCATTCCAGCCACAGCGCCGCGCGCGCTTGCCGCAGGGGTCGTTCGAGACGCTCAGCCTGGACGACCTGAAGGGACATTTCCGCAAGGCGGAAGTAGACCCCGCCATCCGTTAGGAAGGATCCAGGGCGGCGCGCCGGCGCCGCCCGCTCCACCTCGAAAGGACTCGAACAGAAGAATGACCGCGCCGGTCGCAAAGGGCTTGGAGGGCGTCGTCGCCTCTCAGACCGCTCTCAGCTACATCGACGGCGAGAACGGGATTCTCGCGTACCGCGGCTACGACATCCACGACCTCGCGCCCAACGCTTCCTTCCTCGAGAGTGTGTACCTGCTGTGGATGGGCGCGCTCCCCACCCAGGGCGAGCTCGCGGCGTTCGAATCCGAAATCGCGGGACTGCGCGCGCTCGATCCGCGCACGCTGGACGCCCTGGCCGGATTGCCCTCCGACGCCGTGCCCATGGCCGCCCTCCGCACCGCGGTTTCGGTGGAGGGCATGCTGGACCCGGATGCGGAGGACAATTCTCCGGCCGCGAATCAGCGCAAGGCCAAGCGCCTCGTGGCCCGCACGCCGACCATCGTGGCCGCCGTCCACCGCATCCGCGAGGACCGTGAGCCGCTCGACCCCGACCCGTCGCTGTCGCACGCGGCCGACTTCGTGCGCATGG
>JBFIOX010000054.1:0-11284 GCA_041610455.1 Gemmatimonadota bacterium | reverse complement strand
GGCGCGCGCGCGTCGCTTCATGGCCCCGAGCCGGTGTCCGTCCGCATCTTGAACAGCGAGCCGGTCTGAGACGGTGCCCGGGGCCGGCGAATTGGACTCGCCGGACCGGAGGCGCGCCGACGCATGATGGACCCGATCGACGCCGAGCGGTCACTGCCAGCCGGGGTGCGCGAGCTGGACCATACGGCGGACGCGGGCCTGGAGGTCGAGGCCGAGACCCTCCCCGAGTTGTTCGACCGGGCGGCCCGCGGCTTGATCGCGCTCGGCGTCCCCACCGCCGGTGCAGCGCAGGAGACCCACCCTGCGCCCGTCAGGCGCGCGCTCGCGCTCGAGGCCTCCGACCTGGCCGGCCTCCTCGTTCGCTGGCTGAGCGAGGTGCTGTACCGCGCGGACGCGGAGGGGATGGCCTATCGCCGGTCCCGGCCCGTCATCGCGCCGACGGGCACGCGGCTCGAGGCGGCGGTCGAGGAGGAAGCGCTTCCGGGACCGGGAGCCGATCTCAAGTCCGTCACCTATCACGGGCTGAGCTGCGAACGCGCGCCGGGTGGCGGGTGGCGCGCCCGCGTCATCTTCGACGTATGAGCGAGGTCTTCGACGCATGAGCAAGCGAGGACGCGCGGACGGCGCGGTCGAGGCGCTGCCGCAGAAGCTCAAGGTGCGGCAACTCGACGCGTATCGGTGGCTCATCCCGCGTCAAGGCCGCATGAACGTGGAGGGTCTGATCTTCGCCGATCGCCGGCTGATGGCGTCGATCCGTGGGGACGAGGCCCTCCGCCAGGTTGCCAACGTGGCCTGCCTTCCCGGCATCGTCGGTCGATCGATCGGCATGCCCGACATCCACTGGGGCTATGGCTTCGCCATCGGCGGCGTGGCCGCGTTCGACCCCGAGCGCGGCGGCGTGGTGAGTCCGGGTGGGGTGGGCTACGACATCAACTGCGGGGTGCGGCTGCTCCGCCTCGCGAGGGACGTCGCCGAGATCCGGCCGCACGTTTCGGCCCTCATGGACCAGCTCATCCGTGACATCCCGTCGGGGGTCGGCGCGGGGTACCGCGGGGGGGGCCGCGTGCTCGACGCCACGGATGTCGAGCGCGTCCTGACGCAGGGAGCGCGCTGGGCGGTCGATGCGGGTTTCGGGACGGACGAGGACCTCCGCAAGACGGAGAGCGGTGGCCTCATGCCGAAGGCCGATCCGAGCAAGGTGAGCGCACGCGCCATCCAGCGCGGGCGGGCCCAGCTGGGCACCGTCGGGTCCGGAAACCACTTCATCGAGCTCGGATACGTGGACGAGGTGTACCGCCCGGACGTGGCGGCCCGGCTCGGACTGGAGAAGGGGACCGTGACCGTCTTCATCCACTCGGGCTCGCGAGGGCTCGGCCACCAGGTGTGCACCGACTTCCTCGAGGTCATGCTCAAGGCGGCTCCCAGGTACGGCATCGACCTGCCCGATCGGCAGCTGGCCTGTGCGCCGCTCTCCTCGCCGGAGGCGACCGACTATCTGGGGGCCATGGCCGCGGCCGGCAACTTCGCGTTCGCCAACCGGCAGCTCATGGCCCACCGGGTGCGGGAGGCCTTCGCGCGCGTGCTGGGGGAATCGGCTTCCGACCTTGCCATCTCGCTCGTCTACGACGTCGCGCACAACAACGCCAAGTGGGAGACCCACGACGTGGGGGCCGAGCGCCGGCGGCTGTGCGTCCACAGGAAGGGCGCCACGCGCGCCTTCCCGCCCGGCCACGCGGAGCTGCCCGAAGCCTACCGCGACATCGGACAACCCGTCCTCATCCCGGGCGACATGCAGCGTTACTCGTTCGTGCTGGTCGGCACGGAGCGCGCCTTCTCGGAGACGTTCGGCTCGACCTGCCACGGAGCGGGGCGTCGCATGAGCCGGCGGCAGGCCAAACAGGCGGCCCGCGGGCGCGACCTGCGCCGGGAATTCCGCGAGCAGGGGATCGAGGTGCGCGCCGCGTCGATGGCCACCATCGCCGAGGAGGTGCCGGAGGCCTACAAGGACGTCGCCGAGGTGGTGGACGTGGTGGACGCGGCGGGCATCGGCGACAAGGTCGTGCGACTCAGACCCCTCGGCGTGCTCAAGGGCTGAGCCGGACGTTGCCGGCCTCCCGACCGGACCGTGCGCCGCCGGCCGGGCCCTCGGACCGCCCGCGAGGCTTGCGCGTGGCGGCCGCCCTTCGAATCAGCGGAGGACGCCGGCCGCTCCGGTCGCCGTGGGCATGCGCTCGGCCGGGATCGCGAGGGTCGTGCCCCCCCGAAGCAGGACCAGCTCCGACAGCTCGTCGAGCAGCTCCACTGCGTCGGGACCCGGATCGGCGCCCCCCTCCTGGACGATCTCCATCTCGCCCGTGCTCCGATCGAGCGTGCCCCACACGTGCCGTCCCTGCTCGATGAGCAGCGCTCTGATGCGCCCCGCCACCGCGAGGCGCCCCAGGGCGGCCAGATCCATCTCTCCCTTGCCCCGGCCGTAGGCCGTCTCCCACAGTTCGAGGGATCGTTCCATGCGCTCCTCGACCGCGGCCAGGGCGATGGGCCACGCCCGCTCGTGCACGCGGTCGGCGGGCCACCCGTGGATCGATGCCTCGATCCCCTCCGGCGCGAGATTCTCGAGCCGGGTGATGGCGCGGTACAGGGGGTGATGCTCGGCCACCGCCGCCAGGATGACCGGGTCGCGCCGAGCCCCGAGGCTCTCCGCCAACGCCTCGTCCACGACGCGGAAGAACCGCTCCAGCTCCGGATCGCGGTCGTTCGCGCCGACGCCATGCCCGTGGAAAGCGCCCACCGAGCCCCCGCCCTGCGAGCGGATGTTGCCCGACCGGGTGCCCCGCTTCGCGGCGCGGTGCACCACCTCGGGATCTCGGGTGAAGCGGAAGCCGAGCGCGCTCTCCATGTCGGCGGGCAACGGGCTCGACTCCAGCGGTCGCACGCGCTGCGCATCGCCGGTCCACAGTCGGACCGCTCCCTGACCGAGCTCGAGCACCCAGAAGCGGTCGGGGGCCTGCAGGTAGCTCACCAGGGGTCGGGTGTGGAAGCTCGGACCGACGACGACGAGCTCCGGCAGATCGGCCGGCAGGCGGTAGACGCGCGAAAAGTCGGGCGCACCGAACGCCGCCACGGCGCCGCCCGAGCCGTTCCACGCCTCCCGGTTGGCGCCCAGCGGCCGCAGGGGCCAGAGCAGGTCGCCGGCCGAGGCGAAGCGCTCGTCCCGCTCGAGCAGCTCCCCGGCCCGCTCGAGGGCGGCCCGGAAGCGCAAACGGTTGTGCTCGGGGTCGGGCGCCTCGCCATCCTGAGGCAGATAGATGGAGACGGCGGGGCCGCCCGAAGTCGCCAGCAGCTCTTCCAGATCTTTCTTTCCGAAGAATTGCAAAGATGTCTCCTGTTCCGCGTGCCCGTGCCGATCGATCGCCGGCGCACGGGTCATCCCTAGCCTCGGCCCCTGCGGCCCCGCCACCGGCTCAGCCAGCCCGACCCGGTCCCCGATTCGCGCCAGCCCGCCGCTCCGAGGAGCGGCACGAAGCGCACCGGCTCGAGCTCCTCCGCTTCGTATCCGGGGCCCGTGGCCGCCCGCCTCACGCGCACCAGGCGCTGAGCGTGTCGCCGCGGCCCGACGGGGAGGATCATGCGCCCTCCCGCCCGAAGCTGCTCCAGCAAGGGCGCCGGGATCTCGGGACCGCCGGCCGCCACGACGATCGCATCGAAGGGTGCCCGCTCCGGCCAGCCGAGCGAGCCATCCCCGTGCCGGCTCTCGATGTTGTCGTAACCGAGCTCGACGAAGCGACGGCGGGCGAGCTCGACGAGCCGGCGATGTCGCTCGATCGTGTAGACCCGCGGCACGATACGGCTCAGCACCGCGGCTGCGTATCCCGAGCCCGTGCCCACGTCGAGAACGGTCTCGTCGCCCCGGAGCTCGAGGGCCTCGGCCATGAGCGCCACTATGTAGGGCTGCGAGATCGTCTGCCCCTCCTCGATGGGAAGGGCCGCATCCTCGTAGGCCAACCGTCGGAGATCCGCCGCCACGAACTCCTCGCGCGGCACGCTCCCCATGGCCTGGAGGACGCGCGGGTCACGGATTCCGCGCGCGACCAGGTCTCGCTCGACCATGCCCGCGCGTTGGGCCGCGAAGTCGCCACGAGTCCACGCGCTCAACGTACGCAACGAGGGCTCATGCCGGGATGGGGGCTCGTCTCATCAACAGACGCCCGATGGCGTCCACCTCCTCCACCAGCGTCTCGATCACATCGTCCAACGAGAGGATGCCCACCAACCGCCGCTCCTCGTCGTTCACCACGAGCCGCCGGATGGCCCGTTTGGACATGATTCGTAGCGCCTCTTCGATAGGGGTGTCCTCGCGGACCGCCTGCACCGGGACCGACATCACGTTGGAGAGCGGCGCGCCAGGATCGAGACCCGGCGCCACGCAGCGGATGACGATGTCGCGGTCGGTCAGGATGCCGATCGCCCTGGCCTCGTCCTCCGAGCGCGGGTCGAGTACCACCAGGGTGCCCACCGACTGGCGCGTCATGCGGCGCGCCGCATCCCGGATGGTCTCGTGCGGAGAGGCCGAGCTCACCTTGCGGACGCAGATGCTTCCGACGTTCATCGCCTGCCTCCTTCCCAATGTGGCGCCAGGCCTCCGTGAGGGGCCAGGTGCCGTTGGCCCGGGGGAGATGCGGGCCTCGTGCCAGCGCGCCGGACACCGGGGGGGGCCCGCGGTGGGGGCCGCCGGCGGGACGCGGCGGGCCTCGCACGCCCGCCCCCCGACCGACCGACGGGGGAGCGCCGCGGGACATCCTGGCGACCTCCATCGACGCGCAGTCGGGACATTCCGTCGCACGCGTCGGGCCCGACCCCTCGGAGTGCTCTCGCAAGTCTCTTGCACGTATGGAGATACGTTCCCGCGCGCGGGGGTCGGACTGGCATGCTTCCGGCAGGGATGGGGCGGTGCGCGGCCTCCCGCAGCAGGCCGGACGAACCGCCCAGGACACGCCTTGGTGCGTGAGGAGAGAGCGATGAAAGCGACACGGCTTCCGACCCGCCGACGCGGGTACTTCCCCTGGGAGGACGCGAACGGCATCGAAGGACGACTGAAGACGCTCTTCGATGATCCGTTCACCTTCGGCACCGTTCATACGCTGGGCTGGACGCCCACGGTCGACGTGGCCGAGACCGACCAGGCCCTCTTGCTGACCGCGGAGCTGCCGGGCGTCGAGGAGAAGGACGTCGAGATCGAGCTCGAGGGCAACGTGCTCACGATCCGCGGTGAGAAGAAGGAGATGTCCGAGAAGGAGGAAATGAAGGGCGAGCGGCGGATGCGGATATGGGAACGGCGCTACGGCGAGTTCTCGCGCTCGTTCACCCTTCCCAACACGGTCGATGCCGAATCCATTCGCGCCGAGTTCGCGAAGGGGCTGCTCACGGTGCACCTGCCGAAGACGCAGGAGGCGAAGGGCCGGCGCATCGAGATCCACGCCACGAGGTAGTCGGCATCGGTTCGACCGCCGAGCAGCGCGCGCGGCGGTCTCCCAGGCCCGCCCGAGCCACCCCGGCCGGGCGGGCTGCAACCCGGAAGGGAAAGGGCGATGACAGCCACACACACACCCGAGATGGTCGCCGATCGGACGGTGGGCGACATCATGCAGCGCGATGTGGTGACGGTGACACCGCAGCTCAAGGTGACCGCGCTCTCCGCCCTGTTGCTGGACCGCGAGATCAGCGGGGCACCCGTGGTGGACGAGCGTGGCGCGGTCGTGGGTGTCGTCTCGCAGAGCGACGTCGTCCGGTTGGTGTCCGAGGCCGCTTTGACCGCCCAGCCTGTAGCGGCCGAGCCCGCGAGAGGAGAACCCGCCGCGAAGCCGGCGGACCCGGAACCCGTCCCGGCCTTTTTCCGAGGTGCGAACGGCGCGGGCGCTCGGGCCACGCCGCTCGCGCCGCTGCTTCTCTCACCCAGCGGTCTCGGTTCGCGCACCGTGGCCGAGATCATGATGCCGGCCCGGTTCAGCGTCAGAGCCGACACGACGATCGCGGGGCTGGCGCGTTATCTGGTCAACGCCGGCGTGCATCGCGCCCTGGTGATGGAGCGGGAGCGGCTCGTCGGGATCGTCACCACGTTCGACGTGCTGCGCGCCATCTCCGAAGACGAAGACGTCTAGGCGCGCATCGAGGGCCGGTTCGGGCGTCGCGGTCGGCGCCCGGCCGGCTCCCTTTCCCTCTCATCCAATCGGGCCGCTCGCGGCGGTCCCGACTCCGGGAAGTCGCCGCCGCCCCCCGACAGGCCGTGGCGGGGCGGTCGGTCCCGGGCGGGGCGGGATGACGCGCGCATGTGACCGAATGTCCCGATCGCGGGGGCCCCGGCGTACGTCGGCTAATGCTTTAACTCATTCCGTGACAACGACATAAGGGGTCACATCCTGCCCGGCGTGCCCCGTGCCTCCGGAGGGGGCCGGTGCGGACCGCGGTGCGCGCGGCCCCCGAACATCCAGGAGAGAACGTTGCATCGACACACGACACCCCTCGGCCGGCCGCTCGCCGGCCCCGCTCGCCGGTTGCGCGCCCGCGTCGCGGCCCTCGCCCTGGTCACGCTGCCCGTCGCCTGCGGGGGTTCGGACGCGGAGCCGGGGGCGGCGACGGAGCGCCCGGCGGTGGGCGCGACGTCCGGCGCGGCGGCGGGCGCCCAGCCGGCCGTGACGCCCCCCGTGCCCGCCCCGGCGGGACCCATCGATGAGTCGTTGGCCGAGTCGGGCGAGGAGCTCTTCACGGCGAAGGGGTGCGTGGCCTGTCATTACGTGGGCCGGGACGAGCGGTTGGTGGGTCCTGACCTCCTGGGCGTGACCGGGCGCCGGAGCTGGCCCTGGTTCTACGCGATGGTCACGAATCCCGATTCCATGGTGCGCAACGATCCCGAGGCGCGGCAGCTGTTCGCCCAGTTCATGACGCCGATGTCGCGGCAGGGACTGAGCGACGGCGAGGTCCAGGCGGTGTGGGAATACCTGCGTCACGAAGCCGCCGAGGGGGCGGACGACGGCGATCGGGACCCGTGAGGGCGGGTGTCGCGAATCGGCGCCCGCGCCTCGGTCCGGGCGGGCCGGACCGGCGGCTAGCAGCAAGCGAGGGCCCGCTGCGTCGAAGCGAGCGTGAGTCGAGCCACCTGAAACGAGCGAACCAAGAGCGAAGGAGACCTTCATGAACACCAAGTCACGACGATCGGCCGGCCTCGCGCTCGGCCTCGTCGGCGCCCTCGCCCTCGCCGGGGCGTGCGCGCGATCCGGCCCCTCGGTGGGGAGCATGGACGTCGGCGAGATCGCCCGTGCGCGCGGATTGTCGGAGGCCGACGTGGCGGCCGCGGTCAAGACCTACGTGCCGACCGGACAGCTGGACGAGTACGTCATGTTCTCGTCGGGCGGCCAGTCCGGGCAGGCCCTGGTCATCGGAATCCCCTCGATGCGCCTGCTCAAGGTCATCGGCGTGTTCACGCCCGAACCCTGGCAGGGCTACGCGACCGGAGCGGAGGAGCACGTCGAGCTGATGGCCGGCGCGCGCATGAACGGACGCGACATCACCTGGGGTGATACGCACCACCCCGCGCTCTCGGAGACCGATGGGGATTACGACGGACAGTTCCTCTTCATCAACGACAAGGCGAATCCGCGCCTGGCGGTCATCGACCTGCGCGATTTCGAGACCAAGCAGATCGTCACGAACCCGCTCATGGGCTCCAACCACGGCGGGGCGTTCGTGACGCCGAACACCGAGTACGTGATCGAGCCGTCCCAGTACGCGGTCCCGCTCGATGGCTCCTACGCCCCGTTGAGCGAGTACGAGGACCGGTATCGGGGCGTGGTCACCTTCTGGAAGTTCGACCGCAACGCGGGACGGTTGGTCGAGAACCAATCCTTCAGCATCGAGCTGCCGCCCTACTGGCAGGACCTGTCCGATGCGGGGAAGGGCCCGTCGTTCGGCTGGGCGTTCATCAACACGTTCAACACCGAGATGGCTACGGGCGGCATCGAGAGCGGCAACCCGCCGTTCGAGTCGGGGGTCTCGGCCAACGACATGGACTACCTGACGCTCATCGACTGGCAGTCGGCGGCGCGCGTCGCAGGTGAGGCCGGCAAGACGGTCATGGTGCAGGGGCGCCGGCTAATCCCGCTCCAGACCGCGATCGACGAGGGTCTGATCTACTTCGCCCCCGAGCCCAAGAGCCCCCACGGCGTGGACGTGACGCCCGACGGCCAGCGGCTCGTCATCTCGGGCAAGCTGGACCCGCACGCGACCATCTATACGTGGGACCGCATCCAGAACGCGATCGCCAACAAGACCTTCTCGGGCACCGATCGCTACGGGGTCCCCATCCTGGATTTCGACGCGGTCGTCGAGAAGCAGGTCGAGCTCGGTCTGGGCCCGCTGCACACCCAGTACGGCTCGAACGACATCGCGTACACCAGCCTCTTCCTCGAGTCGGCGGTGGTGAAGTGGAGCATCAGTCAGGGCACCGTGATCGAGAAATTGCCCGTCCACTACAACGTGGGCCACATCGCGATGGCCGAAGGCGACACCAAGTCGCCGGACGGGAACTACCTCGTGTCGCTCAACAAGTGGTCGATCGACCGCTTCATTCCGGTGGGACCCCTGCACCCGCAGAACTTCCAGCTCGTGGACGTGTCGGGGGAGCAGATGCACCTGCTGTACGACTCCTCCATCGGCATCGGGGAGCCCCACTACGCGCAGATCATCAAGGCCGACAAGCTCCAGGCGTGGACCACGTATCCGCAGATCGGATTCGATCCCATCGCCATGGGCCCGGCCAGCGATCCGGCCACGACCGGCCGCGAGCGCATCGAGCGTCGCGGCAATGAAGTGCATGTTTACATGACCGCGGTGCGCAGCCACTTCACGCCCGAGCACATCGAGGTGAACCGCGGCGACGAGGTGGTCATCCACATCACCAACCCGGAGCAGGCGCGTGACGCGACGCACGGGTTCGCGATAGACATGCACAACATCAACCTGAGCCTCGAGCCGGGAGAGTCGCAGGTGGTCCGCTTCACCGCGGATCGGGCGGGCGTCTTCCCGTTCTACTGCACCGAGTTCTGCTCGGCGCTCCACCTCGAGATGACCGGATACCTGCTCGTTCGCCCGTGAGCGGACGAGGCGCACACCCCTTCGCAGTGGGGGCGGCTCCCCGGGGGCACCGGGGAGCCGCCTTAGGTCCGAGAACATGAAAGACGGTGCCATCCCTTTTCTGCAGGGCGAGCTCTCGCGCCCCAGCCGCGTGCTCCTGCTCGTCGTGGCCCTGGCCATGATCCCGGCGCTCTTCCTCCCCGTGTGGAAGATCACGCTGCACGCGCCGCAATATCCCGACGGGCTCTCGGTCGAGATCTACGCCAGCACGGTGAAGGGCGACCTGCGCGAGGTGAACGGGCTCAACCACTACATCGGGATGGCGGAGATCCGTCCGGACGAGTTCCCGGAGTTCCGCTTCATCCCCTTCTTCATCCTGCGCTTCCTGGCGTTCGCCGGCCTCGCGTTCCTGGTGGCGCGCATCCCGATCGCGGCCATCGGATACATCGACTTCGTGCTGTTCGGAGTCGTCATGCTGGCCGACTTCCAGGGCTGGCTCGCGCGCTTCGGGCAGAACCTCGACCCCCGCGCGGCGCTCACCATCGAGCCCTTCACGCCCAAGCTCCTGGGCACTACCGAGGTGTACCAGTTCGGCGTCAGCTCGTGGCCCACGGCGGCGACGATCCTGATGGCGCTGGCGGGCGCCGCGGGCCCGGTGATTCTGCTGTACGAGTGGCGCCGCCGCGCCCGCGCGGCGTGACGCGCGCCGGTCCGGCACGGGCTCCCGCCATGCTCTCGCCGCGCCCGGTCGCGCGCTTCCTCATGGCCGCCTCGATCGCGTGGGCGAGCGGGCCGCTCGCGGCGCAGTCGCGCTCGGCGGGCACGCCGGACCCGTCGGGCACCCCTTCGCCGTGGGGTGGCGGGGTGCCCCTCATCGTCTCGCCCGCGGGGCCGTTCCGGTCGGTCCAGGCCGCGGTGGATGCCGCCGGTGACGGGGATACCGTCCGGGTCATGCCAGGGGATTACGCGGAGACGGTGGTCATCGAGCGCCCGCTCACGCTCATCGGAGAGGCCGGGGCCCGGATCGATGGCGGCGGGCGGGGGCACGTCATCGAGGCCCTCGCGCCCGTCACCATCCGGGGGCTGGCCATCCGCGGCTCTGGGATCCGCGTCGATGAAGAGCACGCCGGGATCATGGTGCGCGGCGCGACGGCCCGTATCCTCGACAACGAGGTCGAGGACGTGCTCTACGGGATCTACCTCAAGCAGGCCCCCGGCTCGGAGGTGCGCGGCAATCGCGTGCGGGGCAAGCCGCTCGCCCCGCCGCGCCGGGGCGATGGGATCCGCCTGTGGCAGAGCCCCGGCTCGCGCGTCACGGAGAACCGGGTGTCCTGGTCCCGCGACGTCGTCATCTACTTCTCCGACGGTCTCACGGTGGCCGACAACGTGGTCACCGATGGCCGCTACGGCCTCCATTACATGTACAGCAACGACAACCGCATCGAGCGGAACCGGTTCGAGCGCAACGAAGTGGGCGCCTTCCTCATGTACTCGCGCCGCATCGAGCTGGTCGAGAACGTGTTCGCCGACTCCCGAGGCACCACTGGCATCGGCCTCGGCCTCAAGGACGCGGACGAGATCGATGCGCACGACAACGTGATCTTCGGCAACGGGGCCGGTGTCCACCTCGACAACTCCCCCAGCGATGTGGCCGGATCGAACCGCTTCCGCGAGAACCTCTTGCTGCTCAACGACGTGGGTATCCGGTCCCTCCCCTCGGTCCGGGGCAATCGCATCGAGGGGAACGAGTTCGTGGGCAACCTGAGGCCGGCGGAGGTGGCGGGAGGCGTGGCGCCGGGCGGAGCGGATCAGAATCGGTGGATCGGCAACCATTGGTCGACGTACGCGGGATTCGACACCGACCACGACGGACGAGGTGACACCCCGTACGTTCACGCCAAGCTGGCCGACGAGCTCCTGAGCCGCGAGCCGCGGCTGGCCATCTTCCGCGGCAGCCCCGCGCTGGGCCTGCTCGATCTGCTCGCCCGGTTCTTTCCGCTGCTCGAGCCGGAACCGATCCTCGTGGACTCGACCCCTCAGTTGACGCGCGCGGTCCGCCCCGTGCCGGTCGTCATCCAGCGGCGCCCCCCGCCGACCCGCCGGTGGGCGGGCGCGGGTTGGGCGGTGCTCACCCTGGTCGCCGTCGGCGGGGGGGCGGCCG
>JBFIOX010000053.1:0-11384 GCA_041610455.1 Gemmatimonadota bacterium | reverse complement strand
GTCGGGCTCTCCCGAGGATGCCGGGAGCCCCCCGTCACCCGGGGCCAGCGGGTCGACCGGCACGATGCGTCCTCCGGCCGCGAGCCGCATGGTCCCCCCGGAGAAGGAGACCACCAGCTCTCGACCCTCGATGCGGTAGGACTGTGCCCCACCCAGGGCGCTCAGGAAGCGTCGCTCCAGATCCATGGCGGGCCCCGGGCACCTGCGGCGGGTGGCGGCGAGACCGCTGATCTCCAGCCCGCCTTCCGCTCCGGCGCGAAACGTCGCGAAGATGCGGTTGCAGCCGCCGTGGCCCGTGAGCTGTCCGGGGCCGGGCGACGCCGAATCGGGCTCGGACACGAATCGCAGCGCCGGAGCCTGCTGGACCGCCGAGAGATCGGGCGCCCACGCTCCCACCTCGAAGCGGACGAGCTCCCACTCGTGGGTGCTCAGCGCGGGGCTCGCCGGGCCGGCGCCGCGCTCCTCCCCGCCCCCGGTAGCCTGCACGCTGTCCACGCGCGTCATGGCCACCGGTACCAACCCGCGCCCGGTGAGCGCGAAGTGCGCCACGATGGGCAGGGTGGGCCGCACCGACACCGGCTCGCCCGGGGGGCGCACCAGAAGATCGGCCCGGATGATCCCATCCTCCACCTCGAGCCCGCGCAGACCGATCCGGTCCCCCAGCAGGCGCGCCGCCACGTCCTCGACCCGCCTGCCGTCGCGCAGCAGCGCGTGCAGATGGAGGATCTGCGTGGTGCCGTGGTCCTCGAGGAGCACCGCGACGGCGTCGACCTCACCGTCCAGGTCGAGGTCACCCTCGGCGCTGCTCAGGAGCTGGAAGCGCATCCCTCCCGACTCGGGCGGCGCGGCCGCCCCGTTCTCGAGCGACACGGTGCCCTGACTGGTCGATTGCGTGAGATAGGTCGCGTCGGCGAGGGCCTCGGGAGAGGTGGGAGGCGGTCCCTGCCGACACCCCGCGACGACCGACAGTACGAGGCACAGGGCCAGGAGCCGCGGGGCGAGGCGAAACGCCCCTACCGAGCCGCTGCTTGGAACGAGGCGAGGTACGACCCGCACTACTCGGCTTCCATGAAGGGATACCGGTAGTCTTTCGGCGGATCGAACGTCTCTTTGATGGTACGCGGCGAGACCCAGCGCACGAGGTTCAGCACCGATCCGGCCTTGTCGTTCGTTCCGCTGGCCCGTCCGCCTCCGAAGGGCTGCTGTCCGACCACCGCGCCCGTCGGCTTGTCGTTCACGTAGTAGTTGCCGGCCGCGTGTCGCAGCGCCGCCCCCGCCTCGCGCACGGCGCGCCGGTCGCGCGCGAACACCGCCCCCGTGAGCGCATAGGGCGAAGTCCGATCCACCAGTTCCAGCGTCTCGGCCCACCGCCCCGCCTCGTATACGTGGACCGTCACCACGGGGCCGAAGATCTCCTCGCACATCAGCTTGTGCTCGGGGTTCTCTGCCAGCACCAGGGTGGGCTCGATGAAGTAACCCGTGGAGTCGTCGCACCCGCCGCCGGCGAGGATCTCGGTGTCCTCCGAGGCCTTGGCGTACTCTATGTAGGACTTGATGCTGTCGAACGCCTTCCGATCGATCACCGCGCCCATGAAGTTGCGGAAGTCCGTCGGGTCCCCGACGCGGAGCTCCTCCGTCATCGCGACGGCGCGGTCGCGCACCTCCTCCCACAGCGTGTCGGGCACGTACACACGCGAGGCCGCGGAGCACTTCTGCCCCTGGTACTCGAAGCCGCCGCGCACGATGGCGACGGCCACCGCCTGCGGGTCTGCGCTCTCGTGCGCGAGTATGAAGTCCTTGCCGCCGGTCTCCCCGACCAGGCGGGGATAGGACCGATAGCTCGGCAGATTCTCGGCGACCGCCCGCCACAGATGCTGGAAGGTCCCCGTGGAGCCCGTGAAGTGGATGCCGGCCAGCTCGGGGCTCGCCAAGAGGGCCTGGCTGATTCTCGAGGCCACGCCGGGGATGAAGCTGATCACGCCGGGGGGAAGCCCCGCCTCCTCGAGTAGACGCGCGATGTAGTAGGAGGCCAGCACGCCGGTCGTGGAGGGCTTCCAGACCGCCACGTTGCCCATCAGCACCGGGGCGGTGGAAAGGTTTCCGCCGATCGCGGTGAAGTTGAACGGGCTGATGGCGTACACGAAGCCCTCGAGGGGCCGGTGATCCATGCGATTCCACATGCCGGGCGCGGACACCGGCTGCTCGCCGTACACCTTGGCGGCGAAATGAGGATTGTAGCGCCAGAAATCGACCAGCTCGCAGGCCGAGTCGATCTCGGCCTGGAAGGCCGTCTTGCTCTGGCCGAGCATGGTGGCGGCATTGAGCTTGGCACGCCACGGGCCGGCCAGGAGCTCGGCCGCCCGCAGGAGGACGGCGGCGCGATCCTGCCAGGGCCACACCGACCAGTCCCGCCACGCCGCGCGAGCGGCCTCGATCGCCGCCTCGGCCTCCTTCTCGGTCCCCACGTGGCAGCGGGCGATCACGTGCCCGTGCTCGTGGGGCATGGTGACGTCGAAGGTCTCCTTGGTGCGGATCTCCTTGCCGTCCACGAGGATCGGAATCTCGACGACTTCACCTGATTGACGGGCCAGCTCGGCCTTCAGCGTCGCCCGCTCGGGACTTCCGGGCGCGTAATCCAGCACTCGCTCGTTCTTCGGTTGGGGCGGAGTCAGCCGTCCGTGGCTGGCCGCGCTGGGACTCTCCAGGTCGCGCGCGGCCGCATGCTGGGCCGACTCCAACTCTCGAGCGGTCAACATCTCCATCGCGGGCCTCCCTGACGGCGCGTTTTCGAGATCATCGAGTCGAATCCTGGGTTTGGCGGCGCCGTGAATCGACCGACTGGGCGTGACCATGCTCAGTGCTCGTATAATGTGCTGCCGCCTCGGGGGGCGCCAACGCGGCCCTCGAGCTCGTGATGACAGGGTCGTAGTGGCCTCTCGCCGCGGAGGTTGCCCATGCATCGGACCGACGATTCCGGGTCGCGGACCACCGCGTCGTCGCTCCGGGTCCGCGCCCTCGTCGCCGCCTCGTGGGCGGCGCTCGCTGCCTCAGGGCTCGCCGCGCAGGCCGGTCAGGGGGAGGTGGATGCGCTGCGGGCCCGCGTCGAGCGCGCCCGCGCCACGGCCGTCCATCTTCTCGCCCCACGCACGTTCCAGGCGGCCCTGGATCGCTACGAGGACGCGGCCGAGCGCCTGAAGCGCGGGCGCGTGGATGAAGGATTCCGGGAGCGCGTCGCGGAGGCTCGCCTGCGCCTCGACGACGCCGAGCGCCGAGCGGAGGCGGCCCGGCAGCTGTTCGGGGATGCACTGGCCGCCAGACAGCGTGCCGTGGCGGCGGAGGCGAGCGCCCGGGCGGGCACGGCGTGGCAATCGGCCGAGAACGAGCTCGCCGAAGGCGGACGACGGGTGGAGCGGGGCGATGCGGAGGAGGGCCGCGCGTACGGCCGCCGGGCCGCCGATCTGTACGACCGCGCCGCGATCGCCGCGTGGCGAGATCGACACCTGGGTGCCGCGATCGCCGCGCGCGAGCGGGCGATCGCCACCGGAGCGCGGGAGTTGGCGCCCCAGTTCTTCGCGGCCGGCGAGCGGGCACTGGCCACGGGAGAGGCCGAGATCGCGGCCGGTCGCACCGGCGACCGCCCCGCGGCGGCCGGCGCCGAGGCCGCCGCGGCGTTCGAGCGCGCCGGGGCGGTCTCCATCCTCGCCGACAGCATCATGCGTCGCAACGTGACGGTGGAGCGCCTGGTACGCGCGCACGAGGCCGATCTGGCGAGCCTGCTCGAGGTGGCCCAGCTGGACGCCGCCCCGACCGAGACCGCGCGCATGACGACCCTCCTGGCCGACGAGATCCGGCGCTTGCGCTCGGAGGTCGCGCGCCTGAGCGGACAGCTCGCGGATGAGCGGGCGACCTCCGGGCAGCTCGCCGACCGCGTGGCCGCCCTCGAGTCCCAGCTGGGCGAGACCGAGCGCCGCTTCACCGACGCGCGGGAGGAGCTCGTCGAGCGCCGGCGCCGCGAGGAACGCCTCACGGAGACACAGGCCCTGTTCACGCCCCGGGAGGGCGAGGTGCTCCAGGCGGGAGACCGCCTCGTGCTCCGGCTGTTCGGCCTCACGTTCGCTTCGGGGTCGGCGGACATCGCGCCGGAGCACGATCCGCTGCTCACCAAGGTGCAGCGGGTGATCACCGATTTTCCGAACGCCGCGATCCGGATCGAAGGACACACCGACTCCCAGGGGAGCGCGGAGGCGAACCGCGCCCTCAGCCAGCGGCGCGCCAACGCGGTTCGGGAGTACCTGTTGTCGCGCATGGCGATCAGCTCGGCCCGGGTCGAATCGGTCGGCCTGGGCGAGGATCAGCCCATCGCGAGCAACGAGACCGAGGCGGGGCGGGCGCAGAATCGCCGCATCGAGGTGGTTCTCACCCTGTCCGGCTGACCCACGCGGCGCTTCCGGCGCCGCGGGCCGCCCGGCCGAGAACCCCTCCGGCTGGCGTCCGGGAGGCGGTCGCGCCGGGCCGGCCTCAGGCGCTCTCGCGGCTGCCCGTGCGCCGGTCCTCGGGGGGCTCGGCCGTGATCGGCGCGTAGAGCCGCGGCCACCGGTCTTCGATGAGGTCGAGCTCGTACTCGCCCGCGGCCACCACCTCGCGGGTCTCGTCGGATGCGGCCAGATCCATCTCGGCGTGGAATCGCCCGGCCTCGGGGCCGGCCTGGAACAGCAGGTTCCCGTCGGGATCGGCCGCCGCGCTCCCACCCTCGAACGTCACGCCTCGTTCGCTCCCGACGCGGTTCACGGCCAGGTAGTAGGCGTGGTTCTCGTAGGCGCGGATCTGCACCATCTCGCGTCGCAGTCGCAGCCGCGGCCAGTTGGTGGGTAGGATGAGGAGCTGCGCCCCCAACAGCCGCAGGGTCCGCGCCGACTCCGGGAAGCTGCCGTCGTAGCAGATGTGCAGCCCGATGCGGCCGAACGGCAGGGAGAACACCCGGAACGCCTCACCCCCGGGCCGGGTGAACCGATCGGCCCCCAGACACAGCGTGTGGATCTTCCGGTACCGCCCGAGGAGCCCGTCGGGCCCGAGCAGGAACGCCGAGTTGTAGAGAAGGTCGCCGTCGCGCTCGATCGCGCCCACCACGGCGTGCACCCCCAGCCGGCCCGCGGCCTCGCCGAGCCGTCCCAGCTCGGGCCCCGTGGCGCTCACGGCCCCCGCGCGCGCTTCCTCGAGCGACCGGAAGACGTATCCGGTGAGGGCCGCTTCGGGTGACACGAGGAGCCGGGCCCCTTCGTCGGCGCCCGCCGCGATCTCGCGCTCGAGCCGCTCGGCGTTGCGCTCCGGCTCTCCCAGGCGGGGATCCATCTGGATCGCGCACACGCCCACCGGGCCGGCCGCGTCGGCCGAGCGATCCACGGGCTCCTCTAGCGGGGTTTCCGGGACCGGAGGGCGGCCCCCACGCCGACCGCGAGGGCCCCGATCGCCAGGCCCAGGCCCAACCACCGGCCCACGCTGGCGGCCCGCCCCGGAAGCCCCGTGCGCCACGGCCGCCCCAGCTCGGCCGTCCAGTACTCGACCTCCTCGGCCGCGAGGGACTCGATCGTGTCGACGATCGGCTCGAACAGGTCGCGCGCGTCCATGCCCGTCAGCTCGCCGGCGGGCGGGAGCCCACGAAGTCCTCCCCGCCGTCGACCCGGATCGTGTTGCCGGTCATCCAGCCGGTCTCGGGGCGCGCGAGCGCGACCATGCAGCGAGCCACGTCCTCGGTCGAGCCCAGACGGCCGTGCGGATTCTGGGCCGCGGCCTCGCGGATCATGTGCTCGGCGCCCGGGATCTTGCGGAGGGCCGGCGTGTCGGTGACGCCGGCGCGAATCGCGTTGGCGGTGATGTTCCGAGGGGCCAGCTCGAGGGCCAGCTGGCGGCAATGGGATTCCAGGGCGGCCTTCGCCGCGGACACCGCTCCATAGGTCGGAATGACGCGGTCGCCGCCCGAAGAGGTCATCGCGAAGATGCGGCCTCCTTCGCCCATCAGCCCGCGCTCCAGCACCCCCTGCGTCCAGTAGACCAGCGTATGGGCCATCACATCGAGCGTCATGTTCATCTGCTCGGGCGTGATGGTCTTGGAGTCTTCGGCCACGAAGGGCAGCAAGGTTCCGAAGGCCAGCGAGTGCATGAGGACGCGCAGGGAGCCGGGCGCGGCCGTGCCGGCGATCTCGTCCAACACCTGGGCCCGCTTGTCGGCCGCGGCCGCGTTGATGTTGAAGAACGCGGCGGCCCTTCCCATGCCGGTGATCCGGGTCTTGATATCCTCCACGTGCTGGAGCCCGGCCCGCCGATCCAGGTGGACGCCGTAGATGTCGTAGCCCGCCTCGGCGAAGGCGACCGCCGCCGCCTCGCCGAACCCGCTCGAAGCTCCCAAAATGAGCGCCCCCGGTGCCGAGTCCGTCACTCGCCTGTCTCCCTTCGCATCCGTTGAGTTTCCGCGACCCGTCGGCCATCGTGACGGGCGACTCGCTTCGGCAGACGGACAGAATACGCACGCGGTCCGGGCCTTGCACGGCGGGGCGGCGGATGGGCGGTGCGGGGCGGTCCGCCGCGGCCGTCGCGTCGGCGGCGCGCGATGCGCTGCCGGGGGCGCGCGGTGCTCGGAGCAAGAACGGGAGGAGCGGTGGGAGAGGGCGGAGCCCAGGACCTCGAGGGAGCCAGGACGGCCGACGGACGGCTCCACTGGCGGGCCATCGACACCGTGTGGGTGGCCGTCGCCGTGGGGCTCGCCATCGGATCGGGCGAGGCCCTGGGACTCGCGTGGCGCTACTTCGGGCGCGGCCTGATCACCAACATCACGCCACACGCCGCGTGGATGGCCCCGCTCGGCTACGCATGCCTTTTCCTGGCCCTGGTGCCACTCGCGCTCCTGCTGGGCCGCACGCGGCCCGGGCGCGGGCCGGCCGGGCCCCTGTGGCTGTTCCTGGCCCTCGGGCTGGCGGGCTGGATCGCGATGCTCCCGTGGTCGATCCACCCGGCCGCGACATGGCTCCTGGCCGCGGGGCTCGCGGTCCGCGCCGGAACTCTAGCGCGTCGCAAGCCGACGCGGGTGGCCCTCGCCGCGCGTCGGGGCGCGCTTCTCCTCTCCGCGGCCGTGGCGATCGCGGCCGCGACGGTCTTCGCGGCGGAGTGGCGCCGGGAACGGGCGGAGCTCGGTCGCCTGGGAGCGGCGGCCACCGGGCCCGATGTGCTGCTCCTCGTATTGGATACGGTCCGGGCCAAGTCGCTCGGGCTGTACGGTCGCGCGCTGGACACGTCACCTCACATCGACCGGCTGGGGGCCGGATCGGTGGTCTTCGATCGGGCGATCAGCACGTCACCGTGGACGCTGCCCTCGCACGCGTCGATGTTCACCGGGCACTGGCCACACGAGCTGTCGGTCGGCTGGAGCACGCCGCTCGATGACGCGGAGCCCACCCTGGCCGAGATCCTGGCCGAGCGCGGGTACGTCACGGCCGGATTCGCGGCCAACCACGCCTACGTGTCGCGCTCGTTCGGCTTGGCGCGCGGCTTCGCGCATTGGGACGACTTCCCCATGAGCCCCGGCCAAGCCGTCCTCTCGATGTCTCTGGGCCGGATGGTGGCCACCTGGGGTTGGCTGCGACACCGAATCGGCGACCACGAGCTCCTCAACCGCCGGACCGCCGAGGACATGCGCGAGGCGTTCTTCGACTGGCTGGACTCACGGCCCGAGCGACCCTACTTCGCCTTCATCAACTTCTTCGACGCGCACGAGCCCTACGAGCCGCCGTCCGATCTGCGCGCGCGCTTCGCTCCCGGCTTCCAGCGCTCGAATATCGAGCATCGCAAGAATCTCCTGCGCGGCGTGAACGCGCGGCGGCTGGAGAAGTGGGCCATGTCGGCCGGAGAGGCCCGACGAGAGCTCGGGCTGTACGAGGGGGCGATCGCCGCGCTGGACATCGAGATCGGCCGGCTGGTCGAGGGGCTGGAGCACCGCGGTCTGCTGGACGGCACGCTCCTCATCCTCACGTCGGACCACGGGGAGCAGATGGGCGAGCACGGACTCTACGACCACATGCAGAGCCTGTATCAGCCCGTCACGCACGTGCCCCTGATCATTCGCCCGCCCGGAGGCAGCCCCGCCGGCCTGCGCATCGCCCGTCCCGTGTCGATCGTCGATGTGCCGGCGACCGTGCTCGACGTCGCCGGAGTCCGGCCCGCGCCCCTGCCCGGCTCGAGCCTCGCACGGCTCTGGGCGCCGCACGACCCCGCCGCTCCGCCGCCCGCGTCCCCGGCCTTGTCGCAGCTCGCGCGCGGGCTGGTGGAGCAGCCGTGGTACCCGATCGCGCGCGGACTCGAGATGCAGTCGGTCGTGAGCGGCGATCTGCATTACATCTGCAATCCCGATGCGACCGAGGAGCTCTACGATCTCGCCGATGATCCCGACGAGCTGCGCAACCTGGCGGCCACCGAAGAAGGCCGCCGGGACATCGGCCCGCTGCGCGCGCTCGTCGCGCCGATCGGCGCCCCGCCCCAGTGGTGTCCACCCTCGCCGGAGCAGGCCCCCCGGCCTCCGGAATCGCGCCGCTGACGATCCGCTTTTTTTCAAAAAATTCGGTGTCCACGACAGGGGACTTGCGGAGGGACCTCGCATAATGCATCGGCCCGTATCAGAAGCGATCCGACGCGCCGGCATCGGGCGGATCGCCTTCTCACGATGCGCAATCCACACGGATGAGGAGTTTTCAACGAGTATTGAACAGTCTCGCAATCATATGTCACTTCGTAGGTTATGAGTCTCGATCCCATCGGTGGCCCCGCGGCGCGGCCGGGTCGTCCGGTTGCCGCGAGACGCGACGCCCCGTATTCTCGATGTGCGGCATCGAGGACCCGCAGCGCGGCCGGCCTCGAGCCGTGTTCCACCTCGTCGAATCCGACCGAAAACACCTTTTTGAGAGCACGCGGATCGAATGAATCAGGCCCCCCAGACGCGCCCCGTCAACGTCGTGCTTGACCTTCCCGAGGACCTGGCCGACGACATCGAGACCGTACGGGAAACCGATCCCGATTTCCTGGGACGCGCGATTCAGTACGCGCTCGCGCGCCGCATCATCTTCGAAGAGCTGACGGCGCCGACGACGGAGGTCCGCTAGGCGTCGCCGGGCTCGCCGACACGCGTTTCCGATACACCTCTCCGGACGCGCGACTCCACCCCCGGGCGGGAGGCCCGCACGCACCGCACCCAGACGGCTCGAAACCCGCGACGCCGTTGACGATGCGAGGGGCGAGCGCTAAATCGCTCGCACAGACCGGGGGCCATCCGCGAGGCACCCGGTGAGGCCCGACACCCAGGAGTGGCGTGTCTTCCGAAAGGGAGCGTCCCGGGTCGACGCCGGATGAAGATCGAGAGTCCGCGCTCAACGATTCGGTCCTGAGAGCCAAGTACGCAGATTTCTGCTCCGCGCAGCTCACGGAGGTCTTCCTCTCGTTGTCCGACGAGCGGATCTACGAGATCGTCGAAGAAGAGGCCAAGTCACAAGATCTGAACCCGGGGAAGCTCGGGTTTCGGGCCATGGTCAGGCTGGCCACGAAACGGCTACGCGAGAGCGTGCCGCTGCCCGATTTCGAGACGTGGCGGCGCGACTACGAGGCCGCGCCCGAGCGGTACGACGAGTACCTCTTGGGCCTGTGGCGGCACCTGACGCGGAAGGACACGCGCGAGGCCGGTTGACGGCGGGGAGGGGGGATGGCTGGCTTTGAGGGGAACGGGGGTGGGCGTAGGGACGATGCGCGTCCGCAGATCCAGATGTGGGACGAGGCGGAGCGCGAGACCGCCATCGGGACGTTGGACGATGGAGCGGAGCTGTGGCACACCCTCGTGGTGGTGGAGCCCGTGGCCGGCGATCTCGTGCGGGGTCGCCTGTCCTTTCGTCGGGGGACCGAGCGCTACGACACGGCACCCGTGATTCTCGAGGAGACGGCCGCCCGGGTGGTGCAGCGGGCCAGTGAGCTGCCGCGGGCGATGCTCCTCCAGCTCTTCTCGTCGGCGAAGGGCTGACGCGTCAGTCTCGGCGAGGCTCCGGTCTCGCGCCATCCCGCCGGCGCAGCATCTCGACCGCCAGCGTGCGGAGCATGACCCAACCCGCCCGGACCGAGGCGCGCGCGCTCCCGGACACTTTCGAGCGGCCCACCGTCCGGCGATCGAACCGCACGGGCCGGCCCACCACGCGGAAGCCCGACCGCAGCGCGCGCACCTGCATCTGGACGTACCACCCGTAGTCCGGGTCGTCGAGCGCCAGCGCCCGCAGGACCTCCCAGCGGATGGCGCGAAAGGGTCCCATGTCCGTGACGCGCGAGCCGTACCGGGCGCTCAGCACGGCGAGGACGAGCCGGTTCCCCCACCGCGCGTGCCAGCGGACGCCTCCTCCGCGCCGGGAGACCCGCTCGCCGACGACCAGGTCGGCCTCACCGGCCTCGATGGGCGAGAGGAGCGTCTCGAGCTGCGCAGGAGCGGAAAAATCGTCCGCATCGAGGAAGACCAGCGCTTCCGGGCTCCGGTGCCGCTCGAGCCAATCGATCCCGGCGCGGCAGGCCGCGCCGTATCCGGGGCGTGGCTCGTGGATCACTGCGGCGCCGCGCGCGCGGGCGACATCGGCCGTCGCGTCACACGAGCCGTTGTCGACCACGAGCACGGTGTTCGGCTTGGACGCCGTCGCTCGCGAGAGCGCGTCGAACAATCCGGGCAGCGCCTGGGCCTCGTCCCGCGCCGGAATCAGGATCGCGTACCGCAACGCGCTCACGTCGCCTGATGTCCCGATTCGAGGCCCTGCTCGCCCTCGAGCTGGCGCTGCTCTGGACGCTGGCGTGGATGCCGGGAGCCTCGTCCACCCCGGTCCCGGCGAGCCTGCTGGGGGGCGGCGCGTTCATCGCCTACGCCCTGGCCGTGAGCGGAGCCGGGCACATGTCGCGGGGGCGCCTCTGGACGGGGGCCATCGTGGCCCGGCTGGGCCTCCTTCCGGCCGTCCCCACGCTGTCCGAGGACATCTACCGATACATGTGGGACGGCTGGGTTCTGCGTCACGGGATCAACCCGTACATGCACGCGCCGGCGGCTAGCGAGTTGGCGGGGCTGCGCACCGACTGGTGGGCGCTCATCAACCACCCCGAGGTTCCCACGATCTATCCTCCCGGGGCGCAGCTGGTGTTCGTGGCCCTCGCGGTGGCGGGCCCGTCGTGGCTGCTGTTCAAGGCCGCCTGGGTCCTCGCCGACCTGCTGACCGCGCGGCTGGTCGAGCGGCTCGCGTCGCCGGCGCGCGTGCGGCGGGCGCTCGCCCTGTACCTGTGGTGTCCGCTCCTGCTGGTCGAGGTCGCGTGGAACGGACACCTCGAGCCCC
>JBFIOX010000052.1:0-11398 GCA_041610455.1 Gemmatimonadota bacterium | reverse complement strand
CGTGACGCTGGCGGCGGTGGCCCTGACCGGCGTCACCTGCACCTACACCCCGCCCCCCGTACCGGTGTCCGGCGACTCCGAGACCCTGGGCTTCCTGGCGGGGCAATGGAGCGGCACCTACAGGAGCGATGACACGGGTCGGGACGGGAGCATCTTCTTCCGCCTGCGCGCCGGCGCCGACACCGCGCAGGGCGAAGTGCTCATGACCCGGCGGCACGATCTGTACGGCGGGCACGGCCCGCGCTCGCCCGAGCAGCTCGACATGCCGCAGGCGATCGAGGCGCCGCCCATCGTCACCATCCGCTTCGTCACCGCAGCGGGCGACGCCGTGTACGGGAGCCTGGACGAGTACCGCGACCCCGAGTGCGGCTGCCTCCTCCAGACCACCTTCCGAGGCCGCATCGAGCGCGACCGACTCGAGGGGACGTTCACCACCGCGCATCTGGATTCCGGCGTCCGTCACGCGGGAACCTGGTCCGTCCGCCGGACGGGGCCGCCGCCCGCCGCCCAGGGCGCGCGAGCCGAGCGCCCCCGCGCCGAGCCCGGCCCCGTAGTGGTCGACACGAGCGAGCCGGGTCTCAAGGGACCCGGCGCCGAGGCGATCCATGCCCAGGGCGAGGCGCTGTTCCGGGACCTCGGCTGCTCGTTCTGTCACGGGGCGGAGGGGCAGGGGCGCATCGGCCCGCGGCTCGCGGGGGTGGTCGAGCACCAGAGCTTCGCCTGGATCTACCGCATGATCCTCAATCCGGACTCGATGGTGCGCCACGACCCCCTGGCCAAGGCCATGTACGAGGAGTACGGGTTCGCGATGCCCGATCGAGGCGCCGATCCCTGGCAGGCGCTCGTGCTGTACGAGTACCTGATCGACTCGATGCGGAGCGAGCCTCGCGAGCCCCGCGAGCCTCGCTAGTCCATCGGCCGGACGGGTGGGGTGGCGATGCGGCCGCGTCCCGACGGCCCCAGCGCACGGGCTCGTGTTCCCGCGCCGGGGCCCCGCCCGTCTTGCCGGTCCCTGCGTCCCTGCCCAACATCGGGCCGGGATGCGGGCCCATCCCGTTCGCTTTCGGGCCCGCACCGCCTCATTCCGGACGTCACGGCGAGGAGACCCGAGCGGCTGTGAAACGTCCCCGCCCGCGCGGGGCCATCCGTCCCACCGAACAAGAGACTTCACATGGATCTCGATGCCTTCATGGAGCGCCTGCGGCGTCGCAACCCGAACGAGCCGGAGTTTCACCAGGCGGTGCACGAGGTCGCCGAGACCCTGGTCCCCTTCATCAACGAGCACCCGGAGTACGAGGAAGCGGCGATCCTCGAGCGACTCACCGAGCCCGATCGCATCATCCAGTTCCGGGTGAGCTGGATCGACGATCATGGCCGGGTGCGGGTGAACCGCGGGTACCGCATCCAGTTCTCCAACGCGATCGGGCCCTACAAGGGCGGTCTCCGCTTCGACCCCTCCGTCAACCTGAGCGTGCTCAAGTTCCTGGGCTTCGAGCAGGTGTTCAAGAACAGCCTCACCACGCTGCCCATGGGCGGTGGCAAGGGCGGATCCGACTTCGATCCCAAGGGCAAGAGCGACGAAGAGGTCATGCGGTTCTGCCAGTCCTTCATGCTGCGCTTGTTCCGCTACATCGGGATCAACGTGGATGTGCCGGCGGGCGATATCGGGGTCGGCGGGCGGGAGATCGGCTACCTGTTCGGCCAGTACAAGCGGTTGGCCAACGAGTTCGAAGGCGCCATCACGGGCAAGGGTGCCACGTGGGGTGGGAGCCTGATTCGGACCGAGGCGACCGGCTACGGTTGCGTCTACTTCGGCCGGGAGATGCTGGCCACGCGCGCGGAGGACTACGACGGGAAGGTGTGCACCGTGTCGGGCTCGGGGAACGTCGCGCAATACACGGCGCAGAAGCTGGTGGAGCTGGGCGCCAAGGTGGTCACGCTGTCCGACCGCGGTGGCTTCGTGTACGACCCGGAGGGGCTCACCGACGAGAAGGTCCGCTGGGTGATCGACCTCAAGACCGAGCGTCGCGGCTCGCTGGCGGAATACGCCGAGGAGTTCGGCGGCGAGTACCACGAGGGCGAGAAGCCGTGGGGCGTGCCCTGCGATTGCGCGTTCCCCTGCGCGACCCAGAACGAGCTCGACGGCGAGGACGCGGGCGAGCTGCTCGAGAACGGGTGCGACCTCGTCTCCGAGGGCGCCAACATGCCGACCACCCCCGAGGCGGTCGCGGCGTTCCGGGCCGCCAAGATCCTCTTCGGACCCGGCAAGGCGGCCAACGCGGGCGGGGTCGCCATATCCGGCCTCGAGATGACGCAGAACGTGATCCGGCTCTCGTGGAGCCGCGCCCAGGTCGACCGGCGCCTCAAGGAGATCATGAAGGACATCCACGAGAAGTGCGTGGAGTACGGCCACGAGAACGGAACCGTGGACTACGTGAAGGGTGCAAACATCGGCGGCTTCGTCAAAGTGGCCGACGCGATGCTGGCGTATGGCGTCGGGTGAGCCGAGGCGCGGCAGCGCGAAGTCGATAGATGGGAAGACCGAGGGAGAGCAAGATCGAGGGAGAGAACATGACACGCGGCGTGAAGAGCACGTGGACCGGCGCGAAGATCTCGTGGAGCAGCCTCGCCGCGGCGGCGCTCGGCCCCGCCGCCGTGGCGCTCGCCCCCGCCTGGGCGGTGGGGCAGGAGTTCGGCGCCGCGGTCGCGGTCAGCGGGGCCGAGATCCTGGTGGGCGAGCCGGCATCGGAGCGGGAACCCGGGGTCGTGTACCGATACGCGGGCGAGGACTGGCACGAGCTGGGCCGCCTCTCCGCGCCATCGGCCGCGGTGCGCGACGGCTTCGGGAGCGCCCTCGCGAGCGGGGAGGACGTCCTCCTCGTGACCGCTTCGGGCGCCCGCGAGGGGGCCGGCGTCGTGCACCTGTACGAGCGGGAGGCGGATGGGTGGCGCCACGTCCACGAAGTCGCCCCCGAGGGCTACGTCGGCGTGGGAGCGGCGCTCGCGGTGGGCCATCGACACCTGCTGGTCCGCGCGGAGACGCGAGAGGGGGCGCCGGCGCTGCTCACCTGGAGCCGGAGCGCGGACGGAGCGTGGCGGGAGACGGAGCGCATCGAGGGCGAAGGGGAGCAGGTGTGGGGAGAGGCGTTGGCGGTGGCGGGGGACATCGCGTTGGTCGGGGCGCCGGCGGCGCCCGGAGGCGGGGCCGTCTACGTATACCACTACGGTAGCGAGGGCGTGTGGCACCGCATGGCGCGTCTCGCCGCGCCCCCGGAGGCCGAAGCCGCCGATTACGGCGCCGCGGTGGCGATCGCCGACGGGGCCCTGCTGGTCGGCGCGCCCGGGACCGCCGAGGGGACAGGGGCCGTGTTCTGGTACGCCGGCGACAAGGATGCGGGTTGGGAGCCGGGTGGCGTGTTGCGCCCCGAGGAATCGGCCGGCCCGGCGGCGTTCGGAGCGGTGGTGGTCGCGGGCGGGGACGACGTGTGGGTGGGCGCGCCGGCCATGGGACGGGGGCAGGGACGCGTCTACGCGCTCCAGCGCGACGGCGCGGCCTGGCGGCTCGCCGGGCGGCTCGCGGTGACGGCGGACGGCCGGCCGCAGGCCGGCCGGGTGCTGGCCCTCGCCGGCGGTGTCGGGGTGGTCGGGCTGCCCGGCGACGATTTCGGCGCGGGGGCCGCCTGGGCCGCGGTTGCCGAAGACGAGACGTGGCGCCTGGATGCGCGCCTCGCCAGCGAGCAGGTGGGACTGCCGGCCATCGCGGGCGGGCAGGTCGATTGCGCGGAGGGAGCCGCCGACGGCTTCGACTGCGCCGACGTGGATCTGCTCGCCTTCATCCCGCGGGAGCAGCTGGGCGCGGGCCGCGGGGCGCGGCTCAACGACGTGTGGGGCTGGACCGATCCGGAGAGCGGGCGCGAGTACGCGATCGTAGGCCGCATGGATGGGACGGCCTTCGTCGACGTGAGCGATCCGCACAACCCCCGCTACCTGGGCAATCTCCCCAAGACGGAGGGCAGTCAGTCGAACACCTGGCGCGACATGAAGGTGTTCGCCGACCACGCGTTCATCGTCGCGGACGGCGCCGGCCGGCACGGGATGCAGATCTTCGACCTCCGACAGCTGCGCGACGTCGGTGATCCGCGCGACTTCGAGGAGACGGCTCGCTACGACGGTGTCGCCTCATCGCACAACATCATCATCAACGAGGAGACGGGGTTCGCGTATCTGGTCGGCGTCTCCGGCGGCGGCGAGACGTGTGGCGGCGGCCTCCACATGGTCGACATCAACGAGCCCCTGCACCCGGTGTTCGCCGGTTGCTTCGCGCACCCGAACACGGGGCGGCGTGGCACCGGCGGGACGCACGACGCGCAGTGCGTGGTGTACCGCGGCCCGGACCCCGACTACCAGGGCCGCGAGATCTGCATGAACGCCAACGAGACGGCACTCTCGATCGCGGACGTCACGGACAAGGCGAATCCGATCCCCATCGCGCAGGCGGCGTATCCCAACGTGGCCTACGCGCACCAGGGGTGGCTCACCGAGGACCAGCGCTACTTCTACTCGAACGACGAGCTCGACGAGCTGGGCGGGCTGGTCGACCGCACGCGCACGCTGGTCTGGGACGTGTCCGATCTCGACGACCCGACGCTCGTGCGGGAGTACTACAGCCCCACCCGGGTCACCGACCACAACCTGTACGTGCGCGGCGATCGGCTGTACATGTCGAACAACCGCTCGGGGCTGCGTGTCGTCGACATCCGCGATCCCGAGAATCCGGTCGAGATCGGCTTCTTCGACACCACGCCGTGGAGCGAGGACTCCGCGGGGTTCGACGGGACGTGGAGCGTCTACCCCTATTTCGAGAGTGGCACCATCCTGCTCTCGAGTCGGCGCGAGGGTTTGTTCCTCGTGCGTCCGCGCGACCGACGGCTCGTGCCCTGAGCCTTCCTTCGGGGGGGTGGGGCAGCGCATCCCACCCCCACCCCCTCGACCGGGTCACGATGGCCTCGGACCCGTCCGCCACCGATCTCATATGTCAGATCGGATGAAAACATCTAAAGATATGAAATAAAGCAATTTACACGTTCAGTTGCACGTCGATGCCGCCGGGAGAGCGAGACCTGCGTGTGCCCCAGGCGGGGCACGAGAGCGAGAGACCGCGCGAGAGGGGGTCCCGGTGAGCGAGGGCGGCGAGCAGACGTTCGAGATCACGATGGAGCGGGGCGACGGGTTCGCGTTCGACGTGGACGTGGGACCGTCGGGGGTGGCCCCGCTTCGCATGGACGAGCCGCCGCCGCTCGGGGCCGGCAGCGGTCCCAACGCCGCCCGGCTCCTCGCGGCTGCCGTGGGCAACTGCCTGAGCTCGAGCGCGCTCTTCTGCCTCGAGAAGGCGCGCATTCCGGTGGAGGGCATGCGCACCACCGTGCGGGCCTCGCTGGCTCGCAACGAGGCGGGGCGCCTGCGCGTTCGCCGCATCGACGTCGTCGTCTCTCCGCACGTGCGGGAAGAGGACCGCCCGCGCATGCGGCGCTGTCTCGATCTGTTCGAGGATTTCTGCCTCGTGACCGAGAGCGTGCGGGGCGGGATCGAGGTCGAGGTCGACGTACGGCCGCAGGCGGTCCCGTCGAGCGTCGCCGTCGGCTGACCGGTTCCGGGGTCGGGCGGCGCGCGAGGTCGCGCTTGGCCCGGCGATCGAGCCTCGGAGGCCGATGTGTCGGCCCCCCGGAAGCGGGCCTTGCTTGGAGGTGACCCGCCCGCCGCCGTAAGCTCACGCGCATGTGTTCCATCGTGGGCATCTTCGAGTTGGGCGCGGAGCCCGAGGCGCTGCGGGGCCGGGCGCTCGAGCTCTCGCGCCGCCTGCGCCACCGCGGGCCGGACTGGAGCGGCGTCTACGCGGGTCCGCGCGCCGTCCTGGCGCACGAGCGTCTCGCCATCGTCGACGTCGAGAGCGGCGCGCAACCGCTGTACGGGAGGGAGCGCGACACGGTGCTCGCCGTGAACGGCGAGATATACAACCACGCCGACCTCGAAGCGCGTCTCTCAGCGCCGCACCCGTTCCGCACGAAGTCGGACTGCGAGATCATCCTCGCCCTGTACGAGCAGCGGCCGGACGAGCTCGCGACGTGGCTGAACGAGCTGAACGGGATCTTCGCCTTCGCGCTCTACGATGCGGCGCGCGACCGTTACGTGATCGCCCGCGACCCCATCGGCGTGATGCCGCTGTATACGGGACGCGATGCGGAAGGCCGGTTCTACGTGGCCTCCGAGATGAAGGCGCTCATCGACGTGTGCCCCGAGATCGACGACTTCCCCCCCGGCTGTGTCTACGACAGCGCGCGGGGCGATACCGCGCCCTATTACCGACCGGCCTGGCGCTCGTACGAGGCCGTGGCGGGCCAGCCGGCCGATCCGACTCGCCTGCGCGAGGCGCTGGAGGCGGCCGTCCACAGGCAGCTCATGTCCGATGTGCCCTACGGTGTGCTCCTCTCAGGCGGTCTGGACTCGTCGATCGTCGCCGCTCTGGCGGCGAAGTTCTCTCGGCGGCGCGTCGAGAGCGGCGATCGGGAGGAGGCGTGGTGGCCCCGCCTGCACTCGTTCGCCATCGGGCTGGAGCGGTCTCCGGATCTCGACGCCGCCCGCACCGCGGCGGCCGCGCTGGGCACGGTGCACCACGAGATCCGCTACACGGTGCAGGAGGGACTCGACGCGCTGTCCGACGTCATCTACCACCTGGAGACGTTCGACGTCACGACGGTCCGCGCCTCGACCCCCATGTATCTGATGGCGCGACGCATCAAGGCGATGGGGATCAAGATGGTGCTCTCCGGCGAAGGAGCCGACGAGGTGTTCGGCGGCTACCTGTACTTCCACAAGGCCCCCGACGCGCGCGCCTTCCACGACGAGACCGTGCGGAAGCTCGATCAGCTCCACAAGTACGATTGCCTGCGCGCCAACAAGTCGATGGCCGCCTGGGGCGTCGAGGCCCGCGTCCCCTTCCTGGACCGCGACTTCCTCGACGTCGCCATGGCGATCGATCCGGAGGCCAAGCGCCCGCGCCCGGGCAGGATCGAAAAGCACATCCTGCGCGAGGCCTTCGCGGGCGCGCTGCCCGACGACATCCTGTGGCGACAGAAGGAGCAGTTCTCCGACGGTGTGGGCTATGCATGGATCGACGGACTGAAGGCGCACGCCGAGCGCGAGGTCTCCGACGAGCAGCTCGCCCGAGCCGCTTCACGCTTCCCGACCAACCCGCCTCTCACCAAGGAGGCCTATCTCTACCGCGCCATCTTCGCGTCGCACTACCCGGCCGAGCCCGCGGTGCGCTGCGTGCCCGAGGGGCCGAGCATCGCCTGCTCGACGCCCGCCGCGCTCGCGTGGGACCCGTCTTTCGCGGAGATGGCCGATCCTTCGGGGCGCGCCGTGCGGGGCGTGCATGCCGAGTCGTACTGACGATTCCGACATCTCGGTCTGGCGCGCCGTCGCGCGACCGCGCCCCCGGCCGCGCGTTGCGCGGCGAAACGCGCCCTCGGATTATTCCGGAACGGCGACGCGCGGCCCCGCGCCGGCCGCGCCACGGCTCACCTTCGGGTCTGGATGAAACGATGGTCGATTCCCCGCGCGCAAGGTTGTATCCGCTCGCGATCACGCTGGTCGCGGTCTCCCTCGTCGCTCCCCCGGGCGCCAGCGCTCAGGAGCCGGCGACGGTGCAGGTGACCCCCGCCTCGCTCTCGCTCGACGTGGGTGAGCAGGCGCAGCTCTCGGCCCGCGTGCTCGATGCCGATGGCAACGAGATGGACGCGCAGGTGCTGTTCTTCCCCGCCTTCGCCGATGGGCGGCGCGGCAGCGCCCGGCGCAGTCTCGATGTCGATCGGGCCTCGGGCGTCGTGAAGGCGGTGAAGGGGGGCGAGTTCGTCGTGATGGCCATCGTCGTCTCGGGCCGCAACGTGCGAGGCCAGGTTCCGGTGAGCGTCGCGTTCCCCGCGCTCGATCGAGTGGTCGTCTCGCCGGCGGGCGGTGCCCTGTACGTGGGGACCTCCACGCGTCATACGGCGCAGCTGCTGGACACGGCCGATGACGTGCGCGAGGGCGAGATCACCTGGGGCTCGTCGGACGATCGGGTGGCGACGGTGGACCGGTTCGGCATCCTGACCGCGAAGGCGCCGGGCCGCATCACGCTCACCGCGCGCGCCGAGGGCATCGAAGGGAGCGTCTCGTACGAGGTGCGCGCCAACCCGGCCGCCGCTCTGACCCTCACGGCCAGCCAGGAGCGGGCCCGCACGGGCGACGTGGTCCACTTCGCCTCCACCGTTCGCGACGCGACCGGCGGCCCGGTCGGCGACATGCCGGTCACCTACACCGTGCGCGCGGCGCCGGCCATCGAGGCCACGGCGGACATCCCGCCGGCCGAGATCGATGACCAGGGCCGCTTCGTGGCCTACTACCCCGGCATCTACACGGTCGTCGCCAACGTGCCCGGCGTGTCGGCGCGGGCCTCGATCGAGGTGCACCCCCGCCACGTGTCCCAGGAGGTCGCGTTCGTGGGTCAGGCGCGGGTCGCCAACGTGCGCACCTCCGACCTCTGGGTGTGGGAGGGCGTCGATGGCCGGGACTACGCGATCACGGGCACGCACCGCGCGAGCGGCGCCGTGTACTTCTGGGATGTGACGGATCCGGCCGACCCGGTCATGACCGACTCGGTGGTCGTGGATGCGCGGACGACGAACGACGTCAAGGTGTCCGAGGACGGTGAGGTGTGCGTCATCTCGCGCGAAGGCGCCTCCAACCGCCGCAACGGGATCGTCATCCTCGATTGCACCGATCCGAGGGACATCCAGATCCACGCCACGTTCGACGACGAGTTGACCGGCGGCGTCCACAACCTCTTCATCTACCAGAATCACGTGTACGCGGTGAACAACGGCACCAGGTTCGACGTCATCGACATCGCCGACCCGACGAGCCCGCGCCGCGTAGGCCGCTTCGAGCTCGACACGCCGGGCCACGCCATCCACGATGTGTGGGTCGTGGACGGCATCGCGTACACCTCGAACTGGGGAGACGGGGTCGTGCTCATCGATGTGGGCGGGGGCGATCGCGGCGGATCGCCCTCCAACCCCGTCGAGATCGCACGCTTCCGCGACGTCGGCGGGGCCACCCACGCCGCGTTCCCCTACCGCAGCGCGACCGACAAGTTCTACGTGTTCATGGGCGACGAGATCGGACGGCGCGGCTTCGACGGCCAGGATCCCGAGCGCACTCCGCAGTTCATGGCGGGCTACATCCACATCGTCGACTTCACCGATCCGGAGCACCCCGAGGAGGTGGCCCGCTACGAGGTGCCGGAGGCGGGGTCGCACAACTTCTGGATCGAGGACGACAAGCTCTACGCCGCCTTCTACAACGGTGGTCTGCGGGTGGTGGACATCTCGGGCGAGCTGAAGGGGAACCTGGGGCGGCAGGGTCGCGAGATCGCGCGTTACCTGGCGTACGACCCCGACGGGGTGGTCGCGAACGCTCCCTTCACTTGGGGCCCCCAGCTGTTCAAGGGGAACCTCTTCTTCGCCGAGTACTTCAGCGGGCTGTGGGCCGGGCGGCTCGAGCCGCGCGAGGAGTTGGTGCCATAGCGGGGCCTGGCGCGCGCCCGGCTGGTCGGATTCCGCCCTCGTCGTTCGTGACCGGTTCGTGAGCCCGATCCGGGTCACCGCCCGGATCAACGGTGAGGAGCGGTCGCGGGAGGTGGAGCCGCGGCTCCTCCTCTCCGATTTCCTGCGCCATGGGCTCGGCCTAACCGGGACGCACGTGGGCTGCGAGCACGGCGTGTGCGGCGCGTGCACCGTGCTGCTGGATGGCGAGCCGGTGCGCGCGTGCCTCCTGTTCGCGGCCCAGATCGACGGCCACGACGTCACGACCGTCGAGGGGCTGCAGGCCGCGCCGGCCGCCGACGCCCCCGCGCTGGAAGGTCCCGGCGGCGCGAGTCGGCGGCGCGCACCGCTCCATCCCATCCAGCGGGCGTTCCACGAGACGCACGCACTCCAGTGCGGCTTCTGTACGCCCGGGATCCTCATGACCGTGGCGGCCTTCCTGGCCGAGACGCCCTCGCCCTCCCGGGCGCAGGCGCGCGAGGCCATCTCGGGCCACCTCTGCCGCTGCACGGGATACCGGAACATCGTCGATGGGGTGATGCGTGCGGCCGAGCTGCTCGCCGAGGCGCCCGTGCCGAGCGGCTCCCCCGGAGCGCGTCCGGAGCCAACCCCCGGCGGCGCCGCATGAGCCCAGCGGGACGCGGTTGGATCGGGGCCCGCGTGCCACGACGCGAGGACGCCCGCCTGCTCTCCGGCCGGGCCCGCTTCGTCGACGACGTCGAGCCCCCCGGGACGCTCCACGTCGCTTTCGTGCGCAGCGACCTGCCCCACGCCAGGATCACCGGCGTCGACGTCGAGGCCGCCCGTCGCCACCCGGGCGTGGCCGCCGTCGCCACCGCTGCCGACCTGGGCGAGCTCTGCCGCCCCGGCCCGGTGCTCGTGCTCCCTCCGCCCATCGAAGGCGCGGTGTTCCACGCGCGCACCGCGCTCCCCCTGGCGCGGGACAAGGTCCGCCACCAGGGCGAGGCGCTGGCCATGGTGGTGGCGGAGAGCCGATACGTGGCCGAGGACGCGGCGGCCCTCGTCGAGGTGGGTCTCGAGCCGCTCGACGCGGTCGTCGACCTCGAGGCCGCGCTGCGGCCCGACGCCCCGCTGGTGCACGAGGACCTTCCTTCGAACCTGGCCGCGCGGGTGGGGCAGGCGAAGGGAGACTACGCGGCGGCCCGAGCCGCGGCCGACTTCCTGCTGGCGCGTCGCTTCCGCTACGATCGCGGCGTGTCGGCCGCGATCGAGAACCGCGGCGTGGTGGCGGCGTGGGATCGAGGCGAGGGGACGCTCGAGGTGTGGGACACCACCCAGGCCCCCATCCCGGTGCGCAACGCGCTCGCGGCCACGCTCGGACTGTCCGAATCGCAGGTGCGGGTGATCGCGCCCTTCATCGGCGGGGGCTTCGGCCCCAAGATCATGTTCTACGCCGAGGAGATCCTCGTCCCGTGGATGTCGATGCGGCTCGGGCGCCCGATCAAGTGGATCGAAGACCGGTACGAGAGCTTCTTCGCAACCACGCAGGAGCGGGCCCAGGTGCACGAGGCCGAGCTCGCGACGACATCGGACGGCCGCATCCTCGGCGTGCGCGACCGCTTCGTGCACGACACGGGGGCCTACGATCCTTACGGCCTCACCGTGCCCATCAACAGCCAGTGCACGCTGCTCGGGCCCTACCGGGTGCCGAACTACGAGAGCGAGTTCGAGGTCGTGTTCACCAACACGCCCATCGTGACGCCGGTGCGCGGCGCGGGCCGGCAGCACGGCGTGTT
>JBFIOX010000051.1:0-11596 GCA_041610455.1 Gemmatimonadota bacterium | reverse complement strand
GGGCGCGGTGGAGGCGGAGGCCCACGTGATGGTCGACCGGATCCAGACGCAGCGGGTCCGGATCGATTCGCTGTCGGCACGTTCGCGTATGCAGGGTGCGGCGGGCGCGCTCGGACTCCGGCCCGTCTCGGACGGCGAGTTCGTCCACGTGCGCGGGCGGGCCGAGTCGGCCGGCGAGGCCGCGGAAGAGCACCGGGAGACGGCGGGAAGCGGAGGTGGGGGACTGAGGTGACGCGTTTCGGACTCCATCGAGCGGGTGAGAAGCGAGGAAAGCGGGGTGGCCGGTCGCGCCCCGTGACGTCGCGGACCCATACCCGACGCCAGCTCTGCCTCGGCCTCGGGTTCACCGCCCTCACGCTCCTCTACGCGGTGCGTCTCGGGCACCTCCAGATCGGTCAGGCGGAGACGTTCCGCGCGCGAGCGGTGGCCCAGAGCGCCGAGTTCGAGGTGCTCCCGGCGCGCCGAGGCGAGATCCTGGACCGCCACGGTGAGGCCCTAGCCGCCGACGACACGCGGTATCGGGCGTATCTGGCCGTGCGCGAGCTGGACGGAGGGCGGGATGGAGCGATCGCGGCCATCCAGCGGGTCGTCGACCTCACGTCGGAGCGAAAAAGGGCCCTTCGCGAAGCGAGCCGCGGGTGGACCTGGTTCGCGGTCGGCCTGACCGACGAGGAGAGGGTGACCCTCGAGGGACAGATCGGGCGAGGGGTTCACTTCGACAACTATCCCGCCCGTGCCTATCCCCGCGGCGGGCTGGCGCGCCGCCTCATCGGCCGCGTCGGAACCGAGGGGATCGGCACGACGGGGCTCGAGCTGCACCTCGACAGCCTCCTGCGCGGAGAGCCGGGACGCTCCGAGGTGCGCCTCGACGGCCGTGGGCGGGCGTACCGGCCTCCCGACGGCGAGCGCGTGGAACCGCGCGCAGGCTACGACGTCGTGCTCAGCATCGACGCCGAGTTGCAGCGCATCGCCGAGAACGAGCTCGACCGGGCGCTCGAGAGGACGGGCGCCGAGGCGGGCGACATCATCCTGCTCGACCCGCGCACGGGCGAGCTGTTGGCCCTGGCTTCGGAGCGCGCGGGCGCGGCGCCCGGGCACGTTCCGGCGTTCTCCGACGCGTACGAGCCCGGCTCGACCATCAAGCCGTTCCTGCTCGCCGCCCTCCTCAACGAGGGGCTGGTGGACCTGGAGGAGAGCATCGACGTGGAGCGCGGCGTGCTGCGCATCGGCCGTCGCGTGATCCGCGACGTTCGCGGCTACGAGCGACTCACCGTGCGGGAGATCATCACACGCTCGAGCAACGTCGGGGCGGCCAAGCTGGCCACGCGTCTCAAGCCCTCGGTGCAGCAGAGCTACCTGCGCGACTTCGGGTTCGGGCTCCGCACGCAGGTCGGTCACCCCGCCGAATCGAACGGACGCCTGACGCGCGTGGCGGACTGGACCGCCCTCAGCCCGGCGTCGCACGCCATCGGGTACGAGCTCGCGACTACTTCCCTGCAGTTGGCGGCGGCCTACGGCGCGCTGGCCAACGACGGGGTTCTCATGCGACCGCTCCTCATCAAGGAAGTGCGCGACGCACAGGGCCGGACGGTGTGGCGGGCCCGCCCGCAGGAAGTTCGCCGGGTGGTCTCTTCCGACGTGTCCCGCGCGGTGAGCGCCGTGCTCGAAGAAGCGGTACAGGCGGGCACGGGCACGATGGCGCGCATGGCCAGCCTCTCGGTGGCGGGGAAGACCGGAACGGCCCGCCTTGCCGCCGGCGGAGGGTACGCGCAGGGACGGTATCGGGCTTCGTTCGTCGGCTACGCGCCGGCCGACCGGCCACGCGTGGTGGTCCTCACGCGGCTCGAAGATCCGGCTGCGGGGTCCTACTACGGAGGCACCGTCGCGGCGCCGACGAGTCATGCCACGCTCGAGGCCGCCCTGGCGACCAAGGGCGTGCTGATGGACGAACGCCTGGCCGTGTCGGCCACGCCCCGGTCCTGGGCTGACGAGCCGACAGGAGGGGAGGAGGCCGGGCCCTTCATCTTCGCCGTGGACGGCGTGGAACGCGCTTGGCCGGACCCCGATGAAGCGCCACGGGGCCACGTCGCCGTGCCCGATCTCACGGGCCTGTCGGCGCGCTCGGCCGCGGCGCGGCTGCACGAGCTCGGCTTGACCGTCGAGTGGTTGGGCCGCGAGACGGTCCGCGCGCAGACGCCGGCACCGGGTAGCGAGGTCACGAGAGGTGGTAGGGTCGTGCTGCGATGACGGTTCACCGGTCCGTCGGCCCGCGCGTGCGGGCGGGGACCCGTGCCGCAACCCGAACGGAGGAAGGCGGGACCACTACAAGGTCGAGAACGCGTTGGCGGTGGGCGCGGCCGTTAGGTCGTGGGGTGGTGTGGATGATGGCCCGGTTCCAGCCAGGGCACGGCCGCGCCTGCCTTTTTGACGTCATCGGCGACGGTGGAGCGGGACGGCCCCCGTGACCGCCCCCGTACGCCCCTCATCGATCGTGGAGTCGGCCCGGACGAGGCAGCCCGTGCCGCAAGAGAACATCTCCAGTGAGCGCGTCGAGGGCCGGCTCGCCCGAGCGGGCCTGCGACCGCGCTGGCGCGGCGATCCCCCTGCCGAGCTCGCGGGGCTGCGCGCCGATTCGCGCGCGGTGAAGCCCGGGGACCTTTTCTGCGCCCTCCCCGGCACCCTGGTGGACGGCCACGCCTTCGTGGGCTGGGCGGCGCGGGCCGGCGCCGCGGCCGCGGTGGTCGAGCGGGCGTGCGATGAGCGCCTGCCGCAGTTGGTCGTCACCGACACGCATGCCGCCCTCGCGCACCTCGCGCTCTTGTTCGAGGGGGACCCCACCGAGGCCCTCACGTTGATCGGGATCACCGGCACCAACGGGAAATCGACGACGGCCTGGCTGACGCGCTGGGTGCTGTCGGGGCGGATGAGGGCGGCGGCCCTGGGGACGCTCGGGACCGTCTCGCTCGAAGGCGAGGTGGGTCGGCCGACGCTCACCACGCCCGACCCGATCTCCCTCGCGCGGACGCTGGCCGAGTTCCGGGAGGCCGGTGCGCAAGCGGTGGCCATGGAGGTCTCCTCCCACGCCCTGGATCAGCGCCGTGCCGACGGGCTCACCTTCGACGCCGTGGCGTTCACCAGCTTCAGCCGGGAGCACCTGGAGTATCATCCCGACCTGCAATCCTACCGGGCGGCCAAGCTCCACCTCCTCGATCTGCTCCGGCCCGGGGGCGTGTGCGCCGTCAACGCGGACGAGCCCGCCTGGAAAGGCGTGGCGCCGGACGGGTCGCACACCCTGCGCTACGGCCTGGAGCCGACCGCGGAGGTGCGGGCGGCCGACATCTCGTTCTCGGCGGACGGTTCGAGCTTCCGCCTCGTCTCACCCGACGGCGATGTCGCGGTCGACCTGCCCCTGCCGGCGGAATTCAACGTGAGGAACGCGCTCGCCGCCGCCTCGATCGCGCTCGGTCTGGGAATCGATCTCGACCACATCGCCGCGCGGCTCTCGATGGCGCCGGCGGTGCCGGGCCGCATGGAGGTGCTGGCGCGCGATCCCATCCTCGTGTTCCGCGACTTCGCGCATAATCCCGACTCGTGCGAGAGGGTGCTGTCGACGCTGAAGGGCCTCGTTCCGGGCCACGTGATCGCCGTGTTCGGCTGCGGCGGCGATCGCGACCGGGGCAAGCGGCCCATCATGGGCGAGATCGTCACGCGCCTGGCCGATGCCGCCATCGTCACCAGCGACAACCCGCGTTCCGAGGACCCCGCCGAGATCTGCCGAGACGTGGTGGCCGAGCTCGACCCCTCCGACTACACGGTGATCGTCGACCGTCGCGAGGCGATCGCCCACGCTTTGGCACTGGCCGGGCCCGGCGACGCCGTGGTCCTGCTCGGGAAGGGGCACGAGACATATCAGATCATCGGCGATCGGACCCTACCGTTCGACGAAGCCGTGATCGTGGGCGAACTGGTGGCGGCCCTGCCCGGCGCGGGGTCCGCGTGAGCGTGGCCGCGCCCCCGCGTCGTCTGCGCTCTAGCGCCATCCGGGCCGCCCTCGGTCTCGAGGGGCCGCCGGCGGTGGAGCGGGAGTACCGGGGGGTCTCGTCCGACTCGAGAACGCTCGAGCCGGGACAGCTGTTCGTCGCGCTCCAGGGCGAGCGGCACGACGCCGCGGACTTCCTTCCCCAGGCCGCCGACCGGGGGGCCCCGGGTGCCATCATCCCGGCGGGCCGCGAGGACCCCACGCTGCCGCTCGAGTACTTCGGGGTCCCCGATCCCCTGACCGCGCTCGGCGCGCTCGCTACGAGCGTCCGCCGGACGGCGCCCGTGACCGTCATCGCGATCACGGGCAGCTCCGGCAAGACGACCGTGAAGGAGATGGTGGCGTGCGCGCTCGCCGAGACGCGGCAGGTGTACCGGACCGAGGGCAACCTGAACAGCCAGGTGGGACTACCACTCACGATCCTTCGGGCCCCGGAAGAGGCCGATACGTGGGTGTTGGAGGTCGGCGCCAGCGAGCCCGGGGAGATTGCGCGCCTGACCCGGATCGCCGCGCCCGATCACGTGATCATTACTACCGTGGGGTCGGCACATCTGGAGCGCTTCGGCAGCGTCGAGCGGGTGTTGGAAGAGAAGCTGGATCTCGCTCGGGGTGCCTCGCCCGACGGGGTGCTGGTGGTGGGCGAGGTACCGGACGCGCTGGTCGACGCGGCCGCCCGACTGCGGCCCGACGCCATCGTCGCGGGGCTCGGCCAGCGGGCCACGTACCGACCGGACTCGCACGCCGTGCTGGCCGATTCCGTCGAGTTCACCCGCGCCGGTGCGCGCATGCGGGTAGCGGCCGGGGGCGAGCATCATCTGCGCGATGCGCTGCTCGCGGCGGCCGTGGCCGAAGCGCTGGGGGTCCACCCCCGCGACATCGCCTCGGGACTGGCCCGCTTCCGTCCGCTGGGCATGCGGGGCGCCCTGCGGGAGGTGGGCGGGCTCACCGTGCTCGTGGACTGCTACAACGCGAACCCCGATTCCTTTCGGGCCGCCATCGCGCAATGTCGAGACCTGTTCCCGGATCGGCGCCGCGCCGCCTTCGTCGGCTCGATGCTCGAGCTGGGTGACCACGCCGAGCGGTCGCACCGAGAGGTCGTGCGGCTGCTGGTCGAATCGGGATTCGAGCTCATCGCCGCGACCGGGCTGTTCGCGGCGACGCCGCCGCCCGGGGTGAACGGCGTCGAGATCGTGCTCGCCGCGAAGCCCGAGGACGCCTGGGCCAGCTTCGCCGAGCGGCTCGAGGGCGACGAGGTGGTTCTCCTCAAGGCCTCCCGGGGGGCCCGACTCGAGTTCGTCCTCGAGCGCCTCGAGGCGCGCTTCGGAGCGGGGTCCTGATGCTGTTCCACGTCCTTTTCCCGCTCGCCGACCAGCACATTCTGTTCAACGTGTTCCAGTACATCTCTTTTCGGGCCGCCGCCGCGATGGTCACGGCGCTTCTCACCTCGTTCGTGGTGGGGCCCCGGGTGATCGACTGGCTGGGTGGTCGGGGCTGGGGACAGATCGTGCGCGCGGAGGGCCCCGCCTCGCACCTCCGCAAAGCCGGGACGCCCACGATGGGCGGACTGATCATCCTCGCCGCCTGCCTCCTCCCGACGCTCCTGTGGGCGCGCCTCGACAACGTGTACGTGTGGATCGCCTTCGGCGTCACGGCCTGGATGGGCGCGATCGGTTTCATGGACGATTACCTGAAGATCGTCCGGCACCAGTCGCGCGGTCTCATCGCGCGCTACAAGCTGGTATGGCAGTTCGTGCTCGGCCTCGCGCTGGGCGGATTCCTGCTCCTCCGGCCGCTGTCGGCCTACGGCGCCAGCCAGACGATGCTCCCGTTCTTCAAGGATCTGAGCATCGTCGTCGTGCCGCTGCTCTTTCCGCTCTTCGTCGCGATCGTGGTGGCGGGCAGCGCGAACACCGTGAACCTGGCCGACGGGCTCGACGGACTGGCCACGGGCCTCAGCGCGATCGCGGCGCTCACGTTCGGGATCTTCGCCTACGCGATCGGACGCGTCGATACGTCCGGGTACCTCGGCCTCTTCTATCTGCCCGGCGCCGGTGAGCTGGCAGTGTTCTGCGCCGCGCTCTCGGGGGCCGCGATCGGCTTCCTGTGGTTCAATGCGCCGCCTGCCCAGGTGTTCATGGGCGATACGGGGTCGCTCGCGCTGGGCGGAGCCATCGGCGCCGTCGCCGTCCTCCTCAAGTCCGAGTTCCTGCTCCTCATCGTGGGCGGCGTTTTCGTGCTCGAGGGACTCTCGGTGATGGCCCAGACGAGCTGGTTCAAGCTCACGCGCTGGCGCACCGGCGACGGTCGCCGGCTGCTGCGCATGGCACCCCTGCACCACCACTTCGAGAAGCTGGGCTGGCCGGAGACGCGGGTGGTGATCCGCTTCTACATCGTCGGGATCATCTTCGCGCTCGTGGGCCTGGCCACGCTCAAGGTGCGCTGATGGGCGCGAACGGGACTCCGGACCTGTTCGCCGCCGGTGACCCCGTCGCCGTGCTGGGTCTGGGCGTGTCGGGGAGCGCCGCCGCGCGCCTCGTGCACGCGCTGGGGGGCCGGGTGTACGCCAGCGACGCCTCCGGCGGCCCGCGCCAGCTGGAGGCGGTCGAGCGGCTGCGTACCGAGGGGATCGACGCCGAGGCGGGGCGTCACGATCTGGACCGCATCCTGAGCGCCAGGCTGGTGGTCACGAGCCCGGGGATCGCGCCCTCCGCGGAGGTGCGCCGGGCCGTCGACGACGCGGCGTTGCCGGTCGTGGCCGAGGTGGAGGTCGCGTTCCGGCACCTGCGCTCCCGTGTGATCGGGATCACGGGCACGAACGGAAAGACCACCGCGACGGCGCTGTGCGGCCACCTGCTCGAGACGGCCGGGGTGGACGCCATCACGGCCGGCAACATCGGGCGCCCGCTGTCTGAGATCGCGCTCATGGACGCGCAGCCCGACTGGGTGGTGGTCGAACTGAGCTCGTTCCAGCTCGCCGACCTCCGGGCCTTCAAACCGGCCGTGGGCGTGCTGCTCAACCTCGCGCCCGATCACCTCGACCGGTATCCCAGCGTGGATCGCTACTACGCGGACAAGGCGCGCCTGTTCGCCAACGCCGATGACCAGAGCCGCTGGGCGCTGAACGGGGACGACGCGACGGTTCGCGACATGGCGAAGCACGCCGACGGACAGAGGTTCTACGCCTCGCTGACGCCGCACGACGAGCCGGGAGCCTATCTGGACGAGGCGGGCGGGCTCGTGGGGCGCCTGGGGGGCGAGCCCGAGCCCTGGATCGCCGCCCGCGACCTCCGCCTCCTGGGTCGTCACAACGTGATGAACGCGCTCTTGGCCGGGCTCGCGGCGGGCCTGGCCGGGTGCGACGCGAAGGCGCTGGGGGCGGGGCTGGCCTCCTTCGAGCCGCTGCCGCACCGCTTGCAGCCCGTCGGCGAGTTCGACGACGTGCTGTGGGTCAACGACTCGAAGGGGACCAACGTCTCGGCCACCCGCGTGGCCCTGGAGGCCTTCCCCGCTCCGCTCATCGCGCTGCTCGGAGGGCGTCACAAAGGGGAACCCTACGCCTCCTTGATTCCGGCCCTCGAGGCCCACGCCCGCGCAGTGATCGCCTACGGCGAGGCGGCCCCGCAGATCGTGAGCGAGCTCGGCGAGGTGGTGCCCCTCAAGGTCGCGGGGAGCATGGAGCAGCTGGTCCGGATGGCACGAGAGCTGGCGCAGCCCGGCGACGTGGTCCTCTTCTCCCCGGCCTGCTCGAGTTACGACATGTTCCCCAATTACGAAGTGCGCGGCCGTGCCTTCGCCGACGCCGTGCGCGCGGCACACGGGGCGGCGGAGGTCGGTCCGGGAGGGGGGACGTGAGACCCGCCGCGCTCGACTGGGGATTCGCCCGCGTGCAAGCGCCCGCGGGCTCACCGTCATGGGTGCGTCGCGCCCTGCTCGCGATCACCGCCGGACTGGTGGTGTTCGGGCTCGTGTCCCTGTATTCGGCCAGCTCGTTCCTGGCCGAGCAGGAGGGCCTCCCCGACAGCTACCTGTTGGTGAATCAGCTGGGACGCGCCGCGGTCGGCGGCCTGGCGCTGTTCGTGGCCACGTTCATCGACTATCGCGTGTATCGACGGCTGGCCTGGCCGATCCTCGTCGCCGTGGCCGCGCTCCTGCTCATCGTGGTGCTACCGGGGACCGAAGGGATCGCGCCGGTGCGCAACGGCTCCCGCCGCTGGCTCGAGCTCGGCGGGGTCACGCTGCAGCCCTCCGAGCTGGCCAAGGTCGCCGTCGTGATGTGGACCGCCGCGCTCGCCGTGAAGAAGCAGGACCGGCTCCGGAGCCTGCGGTACGGCCTGATCCCGTTCCTGATCGTGCTCGCTCCCGTCCTCCTCCTGGTGCTCATCCAGCCGCACCTGTCCGCCGCGCTCATCCTGATGGCGCTCGTAGGACTCGTCTTGTTCGCCGCCGGGGTGCGGATGAGTCACTTCGCCCTCCTCCTGCTCCCCGCGGGCCCCCTCGTGTGGCTCCAGATGCACGCGAACGGCTACCAGCTGCGTCGCGTGTTGGCTTTCCTCAATCCCGAGCTGGACCCGTCGGGCGTGGGATACCAGCTCGAGCAGGCCCAGATCGCGATCGGCTCGGGCGGACTGTTCGGGGTCGGATTCGGCGAGAGCACGCAGAAGCTCCTCTATCTGCCCGAGGCGCAGAACGACTTCATCTATCCGATCATCGCCGAGGAGTGGGGGTTCGTCGGTGCCGTCCTGGTTCTCGTCCTCTTCCTGGTCTGGACACTGTTGGGGCTGCGCATCGCCGCGTCGGCCCCCGACCTGTTCGGGCGTCTGCTGGCGATCGGGCTGACCGGGATCGTGGCCATCGGCGCCTTCGCGCACATCGGCATCACGATGGGCGTGCTGCCCACCACGGGCGTGAGCCTCCCCTTCATCAGCGCCGGCGGCACCGGGCTGGTGGCCGCGCTGGGGAGCACCGGGGTTCTCCTCAACGTGGCCGCGCGGCGGAGATGTTGACCGATGGCCGGCCCGAGGGTGCTGCTCGCCGGTGGGGGCACGGGCGGGCACCTGTATCCGGCGCTCAACGTGGCGGCGGCGCTTCGCCGGGTCGACCCGACCGTCGAGTGCTTCTTCCTGGGCAGCGAGCGGGGCATCGAGGCGCGGGTGCTCCCCGGCACGGGCTATCCGTACCGGCTGCTGCCGCTCCAGCCGCTCTATCGGGCCCGGCCCTGGCGAAACTGGCGTCTGCTGTGGAGCGCGCCCGCGGTGCTGGCCGGGTTGCGTCGCGCGTTCCGCGATTTCCGACCCTCCCTCGTGCTGGGGACGGGAGGCTACGTGTCCGGCCCGGCGGTGGCGTGGGCGCATCACCGGGGCTTGCCCACGGCGCTCCAGGAACAGAACGCGGAACCCGGTCTCGTCACCCGGCTGCTGGCCCCACGGGTGGATCAGGTCCACCTGGGCTATCCGGAGGCGGAGCGGCGACTGCGGGTGCGGCCGGGCACGCGGGTGCACGCGTTCGGGAATCCGGTGGCCCTGCCGGAGCCCGGCGGTGCCGCGCGGGCGGAGGCGCCGGAGTTCGCGTGGCCCGGGGGCCGCACCCTGCTCGTCGTCGGCGGGAGCCAGGGGGCGCGCGGTCTCAACCTGAGGCTCCTGGAAGACCTGGAACGGAGGGCGGGAAGCGGATCCGCGGCCGAGACGGTGTCGGGTCCCCGCGCGCGGCGGGGGCCCGGCGGGACGTCGACGGTCGCATCCGCCCCGCCCTCGAGCCACGAGCAGGGGTGGCCCGCGGGCCTGTCGGTGGTCTGGGTGGCCGGCCCGGACCACGCGGCCGAGGTGCGGCGGCGGGTGGATCGGCTGCCCTGGGCGGACCGCGTCCGCGTGATGCCGTTCATCGAGGACCTGGGCCGGCAGCTCGGGCACGCGACGCTCGCCGTCAGCCGGTCGGGCGCCATGCTCGTGGCCGAGCTGTGCGCGGCGGGCCGCCCGGCCGTGTTCGTGCCCTTTCCGGCCGCGGCGGGCGGGCACCAATCGGCGAACGCCCGCGCGTTGGCCGCGGCGGGGGCCGCGCGCGTGTACGAGGAAGCCGACCTGCGGCCCGGCGAGCTGTGGGGAGCGTGCACGGAGATCCTCGCCGACGAGGTCGGGCTGGCCCGCATGGCGGCGGCGGCGCGGGCGCGCGGCAAGCCCGACGCGGCGCTCCGGATCGCGCAGGCCTTGCTCGAGCTGCCGGCCGAGGGGGCCCCGTGAGCGCGCGGGCGTCGGGGTGCGTCCGGTGCTCATGACCGAGCGGAGGCCCGACGCCGGGTCGAGCCCGCTCCCGGGACCCGCCGATCTTCCGCCGCCCGGCGCCCGCGTGCACCTGATGGGCATCGCGGGGGCCGGCATGCGCGGTCTCGCCGTGCTCCTCGCCGACGCGGGGTACCGCGTGAGCGGGTGCGATCGCGCCGGCGCCGCCGAGCTGTCGGACCTGGTGGAGCACGGCATCTACTTCTACGGAGATCACGCTCCCGATCACGTCGAGGAGGCCGATCTGCTCATCCGGAGCTCGGCGGTGCCGCTCGAAGCTCCCGAGCTGGAGGCGGCGCGCTCCCACGATGTGCGCGTGATGCGGCGGGCCCGCGCGCTGGGAGCGCTGCTCAACGGACGCGCTCTGGTCGGCGTGGCCGGGACGCACGGCAAGACGACGATCACCGCCATGACGGGCTCGGCGGCGGACGCCGCGGATCTCGATCCCACCGTCGTGGTGGGCGGTCGAGTGACGGCCTGGGGCGGCTTCGCGCGTCCCGGCTCCGGACCGGCCGTGGTCGAGGCCGACGAGTACGACCGGTCGTTCCTCGAGCTCGACCCCACGATCGCCATCGTCAGCTCGCTCGAGCCCGAGCATCTGGACACGTACGGAGACTTCGAGGCCGTCGAAGCGGCCTTCGCCGAGTTCGCCGGCCGGGCCGAGAGGGTGTTCTACTGCGCTGATGATGCGGGAGCCCGCCGTCTGGGGCGGCGTCTGCGCGGCGCGCGCGGGTACGGCTTCGACGCCGAGGCCTGGTGCCGCATCGAGCGCAACGGGCCGGCCTGCCGGTTCACGTGGCCGGAGGGGACGGTCGAGGTGCAGCTCGCGGTCCCGGGGCGCCACAACCGGCAGAACGCCGCCGCGGCCTTCGTCGCGGTCCTGGCGCTCGGTGGCGAGCCCGGTGCGATCGTGCGGGGTCTGGAGGCGTTCGCCGGGGTGGGCCGTCGCCTCGAGGTGTTGGGCACGTGGGGGGGGATGACGGTGATCGACGACTACGCGCATCACCCCACCGAGGTGGCGGCGTCGCTCGCCGCGGTGCGCGAGGGGTTTCCCGGACGGCGGGTACGCGTCGTGTTCCAGCCGCACCTGTATTCGCGGACGCGCGACTTCGCGGCCGAGTTCGCGTCGGCGCTGGGCGGCGCCGACGAAGCCTGGGTGCTGCCCATCTATCCGGCCCGCGAGGCCCCCATCGAAGGGGTCACGTCGGAGCTCATCATCGGCGCCGCGCCGACGGGGGTCCGGCCGATCGCGCCCGACGAGGTCGCGCGCCTGGCGGTCGACGCG
>JBFIOX010000050.1:0-11615 GCA_041610455.1 Gemmatimonadota bacterium | reverse complement strand
TCCGGGGCCTCGAGGCGTTTCGGGCGATTCCGGGGTCGTCTCGCGAGGGCGCCGCGTACCCCGTGCCCAAGGAGACGCCAAAAGGCCTCGGACCGGCTCACCGCGCATCCGATTGTGGGGAAAAAGCTTGGGGCGGTGCGCCCGGTCACCCCACGCGGGCACCCCTCGGCTCGGGAGAAAAGGTATCGGGGGTGGCCGACCCCTGGAGGCGCTCCGCTCAGCCGCGCGGCGATCGGCGCGCGTCCTGCGACGTCGCGGCTCCGATGAGGTCCGAGAGCTGGTCGAGCAGCAGTTTGAGCTTGCGCTCCCGGTCCCGCGTCGAGCGCCCGAAGATCCAGCGGGTGACCCAATACGTGCCGCCCACGATCGCGGCCCCCGCCCCGAGCCCGAGGGCCACCGAGGCGGTCGCCGCCCCCGCGCCGATCCCCGCCGGAATCCCGATACCGAGGCCCGCGCCTCCGACGATGCCGCCGTGCAGTTGGCCGGCCAGCGAGTCGGACCGCTCCTCCAGCCGGACGAGCGTTTCGCCGTCCCTCGGCATCACGAGCACCTGGAGAGACCTGGCCTGACTCGACGTCTTGGAGCTCCAGGTCAGCGTCTTGCCCACCACGCTCGCCTGCCCCACGCCGCCCGCCGCCTGCTGGATCACGGGCACGAGCCCGCCGAGGTCGTCGGCCGACAGCTCGCCGGGGATGAGGCGCTCGACGCGGAACCGGAGTGGCGCGCCCAAGAGCTTCTCGTCCCAGCCCTCGCCCGCGCGCGTTCCCAGCTCGGCCGCGGCCCGCCTCACGTTCGCCACGTCGATCCCGGCCTCCTGGGCGATCTCCTCCAGCTCGGCCAGGCTGAGCCCCGCGGGATCGGGGCGGGCCGGCTCGGCGCGCTGCAGCTCGCTGGCCCGCTTGAGGATCTTGCCGATCTCTTTTTCGCTGTAGCGCCGCTTTTCCGGCACCGCGTCCATGCCGCCCCCTTCAGCGCGTCCCGGTGCTCCCGAGTCCCCCCTCCCGATCCGTCGACACACCGACCGCCCCTTCCTCCCACGCCGCCACCTGATACTTGTGGAGGACGATCTGCGCCACTCGCTCGCCGTGTTCGATGGTGATGGGGTGGGCCGCCGCGTTGAGGACCAGGACGAACCATTCATCGGGATAATCCGCGTCCACCGTTCCGGGCGCGTTGGGCACCGTGAGCCCCTTCTTCCAGGCGAGCGAGGAGCGCATGCGGATCTGCGCCTCGTATCCGTCGGGCAGCCGGGCTCTGAAGCCGGTCGGCACGAGCGCCCGGTCGCCGGGCGCCAGCGTGATGGTCGGTGTCCCGTCGGGGCCCGCTCGGGACGACTCTTCGACGGTGCGCCCGACCGCGCTGCGGAAGATCCGGATGGGGCCGGTCGTGAGGTGGGCGCGCACATCGTACCCCGCCGACTGCTCCGTCGAGCGCGTGGGAACCTGCACATCGGGCGCCAGGCGCTCGAAGATGATGCGCGCGCGGCCGTTTTCGCTCATACCGATCACCCCCGCTGGAAGCGACGCGCCCATTCTTCGGCGGCGGCCATGAACTTGTCCAGCCTCCCCGCGGTCGCCTCGTCGGTGAGCCGGAGATCGGCGTCGAACAGGTCGCCGGCGCCCGACAGGAGGAGGCGCGGTTGGGGCAGGACGAGCGCGCCGAGGTTCGAGAGCGATTCCCGCAGGGTGCGTTGCGCCCCGACCGTTCCCAGCCGCCCGGGGGTGACGCCCATGAGCGCCACGGGCTTTCCGTCCCAGGCCTGTGGCCGGGGCGGCCGGGAGCCCCAATCCACCGCGTTCTTGGTCACCGCGGGGACGCCCTGGTTGTATTCGGGGGTGGCGATGAGGACCAGATCGGCGGCCCGGATGCCCGCCTTGAGCGCGGCCACGGGCTTCGGATCGCCCGCCGCCTCGACGTCCCCGTCGTACAGCGGCACCGGGCCGAGGTCGAACACCTCGATCTCCATCGCCTGCGGAGCGCGCGCGACCGCGGCCCGCAGGAGGGCCCGGTTGTACGAGGCTTCGCGCAGGCTGCCCGCGAATGCGAAGACTCGCAGATCCCGGCCCGTCACGGGGCGTCGGCCGCGGCGACGTCGGTCGGGGCGTCGGCCGGCACGACGTCGGGGGAGCCGGCGACCGCGAGGACCTCTCTCAGCAGAGCGGCCGCGGCGCGCAGCTCGTCCTCGTTCACCGTGTGGCCGAGCCCCGCATAGATCCGCGTCGTCACCCGCGCCTCCAGACACGCGAGCACTTCCGCGCTCTCGCGCACGCGCGCCTCGGGAACGTGGGGGTCGTCATCGCTGCAGCCGAGAAACGCCGGCGTGCCATCCAGCGAGGTCGGATAGTCGCGCGGGGTGCCCGGGGGCCCGATGAGGCCGCCGCTCAAACCCACCACGCCGCCCAGCCGCCCGCCCCGACGCGCCGCCCACTCGAGCGACAAGCACGCGCCCTGCGAGAACCCGATGAGCACGATGCGCCGGCGCGACAGGCCCTCGTCGAGCAGGGCGGCCACCGCCGCGTCCAGAGCGGCCAGGGACTGCTCGAGCCACGGCTGATTCTGCTCGAGCGGCGCCATGAAGCTCTGCGGGTACCACGACCGGTCGGGCCGCGAGGCGCGGATGGCGATCCACGCCAGCCCGCTCGGACCCGCCGCCTGCGAGGGCGTGCCCGGGGTCGATGCCCCCGTCTCCGTGACCCGGGCCGACCGCGATGCCTCGGCCTCCTCGGGCGCGCGGCCCAGCTCGGCGCGCAGGGCGGCGGCCAGCCCCAGCATGTCCTCCGGCGAGCCGCCGCGGCCGTGCACCAGGAGGCCCGCGGCGGAAGCCAGCCCCGGGCCCGCGCCGCCGCGCAGGACCCTCACGCCCCCGCCTCGAGCGGCGTGAGCCGGCGCTCGATGGACTCGCGTGCCGGTTCGAGCCAGGGGGGCAGAGACAAGGCGCGTCCGAGCGCCTCGGCGGGCTCGTCGACCGAGAATCCCGGACCGTCGGTCGCCACCTCGCACAGGAGGCCGTCCGGCGCCCGGAAGTAGATGCTCTTGAAGTACACGCGATCCTGCACCGGCGTGACCTCGACCCTCATGGACGAGAGGCGCTCGGCGAAGTCCGCCTGCTCCGCTTCGTTCTCGGCCCGAAAGGCGATGTGATGCGTCTGGCCCGTGCCCCCGCGGCTCCGGTAGGGCGAATCCTTCCACTCGAACAGCGTCAGCGCGCTGTGGGGCTCCACCGTCGTGCCATCGTACGACGCCCAGAACCAGTGCGGGGTCGCCCCATCGTCCTGGTTCACCGACTTCTTCACGATGCGCAGACCGAGGGCCTCCTCGAAGAAGTCCGAGGCGCGCGAGATGTCGTCCGTGATCCCCGTGATGTGGTGGATCCCCTGCAGCGCCATGTCCTCGGTGATGCCTGGCACCGGCTCCGGGTGCGTGAGCGCCGCGATGGCGGCCTCGTCCCGGTCGCCGCGCAGCTGCGCCGTGGGAGGCAGGGTCACCTCGCGGCCCAGCGCGTCGGCCGGCTCGTCGATCGCGTAGCCCGGCCCGGCGGTCGCGATCTCGAGGATCTGGCCATCCGGATCCTGGAAGTACACGCTCTTGAAGTACCCGCGATCGTACGGGCCGCTGACGGGCACGCCCGCATCCACGAGCCGCCTCTTCCACTTGAGCTGGGCCTCCGGGCTCGCCACGCCGAGCGCCAGGTGGTGGATGCCGCCCACGCCCCACCGGCCGCGCGGCACGTGCGGCCACTCGAAGAACGTGAGGAGGGTGCCCGGCGTACCGCGGCGGTCGCCGAAGTACAGGTGGTAGGCCGACGGGTCGTCGAAATTCACCGTCCGCTTCACCAGGCCGACGCCCAACAGGTCCCGGTAGAACCCCAGCGTTCGACGCGCGTCGGCCGAGACCATCGTGATGTGGTGGAAGCCCATCGTCCGCGGCGCCTGCGCGCCACTCTCTTTCGCGCTCATGCCTCTCCCTTCTCTATCGCGCTCATGCCTCGGCGCCTATGCGTCTCCTTCCTGGTCCAGCTTTCGCAGCAGTCGGATCGCGGCCCGCCGATCCGCGCTCGAGAGCCCGGTCGTCGCGGCCTCGATGCGCTCGGCGTGCTCGGGGAAGATGCGCCCGATCAACCGGGCCCCCTCGTCGGTCAGCTCGGCCAGTCGCGCGCGGCGGTCCGCCGGGTCCTCCCGCCGTGACACCAGTCCGCGTCCTTCGAGCCGATCGACCACGAACGTCATGCCCCCGCTCGACACGAGCACCTTCTCCTGGAGATCGCACAGGCGCATGGGCCCGATGTGGTGCAGCGCCTCGAGCACGCCGAACTCGGTGGGGGTGAGCCCGTGCTCGGCCGCGTGCTCGTCTGAGGCCGAGGCGACCGTCTCGTAGGCGCGCGCCAGCGCCACCCACAGCGCGAGAGCCTCACGCCGCTTCATACCGTCGCCTTCGCCTCCGGGCTCGGCAGCATCCGCTTCTCATCGTCGCTGTTTATCCTCATTACTATAATACTCAGTACTTAAAGTATATGAGCGGACGGCGGCAGGCAAGGCGGGTCGAGAGAACGGCGGCAGGCAAGGCGGGTCTAGAGGACGGCGACCGGCAGGACGAGTCGAGGGGACGACACCCGGCAGGGCGGTTCGAGGTCGAGACGTTGTGGCGCGAGGCGGCCGATCTCGTTGACACGGCGCCCGGCCGGCGCTCAGATGCCCGGATCGTCGGACACCGGCCCGCCCCGAACCGCATGCAGGAGATGAAGGATGGACCGCACGACCTCCCCGACCTCGACTTCCCGATCGCGTTTGCCGCTCCTCTGGGCGACCGCGGTCGCGCTCTTCGGAGTTCTCCCCTCCGCGACCCGCGCCCAGGACCCGCCCGGCGGCGAGGCCGAGGAAACGAAGAAGAACGAGCATCTCCCGCTCGAGGCCGACCGCACCGTGCGCCTCGACATGCGCGAGGGAAGCTGGATCTCGCTCGACGTGAGCCCGGACGGACAGACGATCGTGTTCGACTACCTGGGCGACCTCTTCACGCTGCCCATCGCGGGCGGGGACGCGACCCAGATCACTTCCGGGATGGCGTTCGACGCGCAGCCGCGCTTCTCCCCCGACGGGTCGAGGATCGTGTTCACCTCGGACCGCGATGGGGGCCAGAACATCTGGGTGCAATCCCTCGATGGATCGGACTCGGTGCGAATCTCCAAGGGATCCTCGAATCGTGCCGAGTCGCCCGACTGGGCGCCCGACGGCGATTACGTGGTGGCCTCGATCGGTCAGTTCCGGGGGGGCGGGCTCCCCAAGGTCAAGCTGTTCCACGTGGACGGGGGCAGCGGCGTAGAGCTCGTGTCCGAGCCCGACAACCTGAAGATGATCGGGCCCACCGTCTCCCCCGACGGCCGGTACGTGTGGTACGCGCGGCGTAACGGCGACTGGACCTACAACGCGCAACTCCCGGAGTACCAGCTCGAGGCCTACGATCGCGAGACGGGGGAACGGTACACCAAGTCCTCGCGCTACGGGTCGGGGATCCGTCCGACGCTGTCGCCCGACGGGCGTTGGCTGGTGTACGGCACGCGGCACGAGGCGCACACGGGCCTCGTGCTGCGCGATCTCCAGACGAACGAGGAGCGCTGGCTTGCCTACCCGGTCCAGCACGACGATCAGGAGTCGCGCGCGACCCTCGACGCGCTCCCGGGCATGTCCTTCACCCCGGATTCGCGCGCTCTGATCGCCTCCTACGGGGGCAAGATCTGGCGACTTCCCATCGAGGGCGGGCCCGCGGTCGAGATCCCGTTCCGCGTGCAGTTCGACCTCGCCCTCGGTCCGCGCGTCGACTTCGACTACCCCATCGAGGACACGCCGACCTTCACGGTCCGGCAGATCCGCGACGCGGTCCCCTCGCCGGACGGGACGCGGCTCGCCTTCACCGCGCTCGACCGGCTCTGGGTGTCCCGGGCCGACGGCTCCGAGCCGCGCCGGATCACGGACCGGGGCGTCTCCGAGCATTTTCCGACCTGGTCGCCCGACGGCACCTGGATCGCGTACGCCACCTGGGACGGGAACGAGGGTCACCTGTTCAAGAGTCGCGCGGACGGGCGCGGCGCCCCGATTCGGCTGACGCGCGATGCGGGGGCGTATTTCGCGCCCGCCTGGGGGCCGGGAGATCGGATCGTGGCGGTGCGCGGGTTCCGGCGCGCGTTCGAGACCCAGGGGGCCGCAGGCGCGCCGGGGACCGAGCTGGTCTGGGTCACCGCCGACCCGGCCGGCAGCGGGGGCAGCGCCGCGGCGTTGATCGCGCCGACCGAGGGGCGGACCGATCCCCACTTCGTGGCGGGCACGGATCGCATCTACCTGTTCCACTTCCCGGACGCCCTCGTCTCGATCCGCTGGGACGGGACGGATGAGCGCGAGCACGTGAAGGTGCGTGGCGCGACGCCGCCGGGGTCGCAGCAAGGGCTCTCTCCCTCGACGATCCGCATGGCGCCGCGCGGCGACCAGGCCCTGGCCGAGGTCCAGCGGCAGATCTACGCCGTGACGGTCCCGCAGGTCGGCCAGACCCCGACGATCAACGTGGGGAATCCCGCCAACGCCGCCTTCCCCGCCCGCCAGCTCACCGACATCGGGGGCGAGTTCCCCACCTGGTCCGGCGACGGGCGAAAAGTCCATTTCTCGCTCGGCAACGCGCACTTCGTCTACGATCTCGACGCCGCGCAGGCCTACGAGGACAGCGTGGAGGCGGCCGAGAGGGCCGAGGCCGAGGAGGAGGACGAGCCGGACCCGGCCGAGACCGCCGAAGCGGGCGCCGAAGCCGAAGCGGACGAGCAGGAAGCCGAGGAGGAGGACGAGGGATACCGCGCGGCCGAGTTCCGCGTGCGCATTCAGGCGCCCCGCGACCTCCCGGTCGGCTCCGCCGTGCTGCGCGGAGGACGCGCGATCACCATGAATGGGGACGAGGTGATCGAGCGGGCGGACATCGTGATCCGCGACAATCGCATCGCGGCGGTCGGCGCCACGGGCTCGGTCGACGTGCCTCCGGACGCCCGGGTGATCGACGTGTCGGGCATGACCATCGTGCCCGGATACGTGGATACGCACGCCCACCTGCGCGCGCGCGACCAGCTGCACCGCACCGACGTATGGCCGTATCTCGCCAACCTGGCCTACGGCGTCACCACGACCCGCGATCCGCAGACCGGGAACACCGAGGTGCTGTCGTACGCCGACATGGTCACGACGGGCGCCGTGCTGGGACCCCGCATCTACTCGACCGGTCCGGGGGTCTTCTGGCAGGACGGCATCGACGACGCGAAGAAGGCCAAGAACGTCCTGCGACGATACGCGGAATACTTCGACACCAAGACCATCAAGATGTACGTCGCCGCGGCGCGCAAAGGACGTCAGCACATCATCATGGCCGCGCGCGAGCTGGGGCTCATGCCCACCACCGAGGGCTCGCTCAACATCAAGCAGAATCTCACGGAGACGATCGACGGGTATCCGGGGCTCGAGCACTCGATCCCGATCTTCCCGGTGTACGGCGACTACGTGAGGCTGTTCGCGGAGACGGGGCGCGTGTACACGCCCACCCTGCTCGTGGCGTACGGCGGCCCCTGGGCCGAGAACTACTTCTACAGCAGGGAGAACCCCCACGACGACGCCAAGCTGCGCCGCTTCGTCCCGCACGATGAAGTCGACGCGCGCACGCTGCGGCGCGGGCAATGGTTCCGCGAGGACCAGCACGTGTTCGCACGGCACGCCGAGTTCGTGGCGGACCTGGTCGCGGCGGGCGGCAAGGCCGGAGTCGGGAGCCACGGCCAGTTGCAGGGGCTCGGATACCACTGGGAGCTTTGGGCCATGGCCGCCGGGGGCATGGAGGCGCACGATGCGCTCCGCGTGGCCACGATCTTCGGGGCCGAGGCCATCGGGCTCGATCAGGATCTGGGCTCGCTCGAGCCGGGCAAGCTGGCCGACCTCGTGATCCTCGAGCGGAACCCGCTGGACGACATCCGCAACACCAACTCGGTCCGTCAGGTGATGATGAACGGCCGCCTGTTCGACGGCGACACGCTGGACGAGGTATACCCGCGGCAGCGCGCGTTGCCGCCCTTGTGGTGGTGGGATGCGGAGCCGAACGGCGTGCCCGGCGTCGAAGTGCCCTGAGCGCGACCGGCGCCTCTAGAAGCGGCGGGCGCCCCCGAAGCGGCCGGGCCCACCCGAAGTGGCGGGCGCCGTTACCAGCTGTCGTGCGCGGGGTGTCCTTCGCCGATCGCCACGAAAGTGCCGGTACAGGTAGCGGTGACCACACCGCCCGATGAGAGCTCCGCCTCGACCACGGCCTTACGCTCGCCGGCCTCGGTGACGCGCCCCGTGAGTCGCACGGGGTCGGCGGCGGGCGTGGGTCGGCGGAGGCGGACGGTGTACTCCGCCGTCACGGTCACGGGCGGCCGATCGGCGTTCCGGGCGCGCATGAAGTGGTGCGCGGCGGTCCAGTTGCAGTGGCAGTCGAGCAGCGTGCCGATGATGCCGCCGTTGAGCACCCCGGGGAACGCCGCGTGGTTGGGTCCCGGGGTCCAGTCGGCCACCACCTCGTCGCCCTCGGCGTGGCTCTCGAGGTGCAGCCCCTCGGGGTTGGCCGGGCCGCAGCCCCAGCAGATCGACCCGCCGGCGTACTTCTTCTGGAGGCTCTCGGGGTTCCCCGACCCGGCCGCGCTCACGCGGTGGCCCGCTCTCGCTCGACCAGCAGCCGCCTGAGGATCTTCCCCGAGGGCGACTTCGGAATCTGATCGGTGAACTCGATGAGCCGCACCTTCTTGTACGGAGCGACGCGCTCGGCCACGTAGTCCTTGAGCGCCTGTTCGTCCACCGGCTCGGCGAGCACGACGAAGGCCTTGGGCACCTCCCCGGCCTCGGGATCCGGGCTCGGAATGACGGCCACGTCGCGCACCGATGGATGCGACAGGAGCACGTCCTCCAACTCCGCCGGCGCGACCTGGAAGCCCTTGTACTTGATGAGCTCCTTGGCCCGGTCGACGATGGTCAGGAAGCCTTCCTCGTCGACGCGACCCACGTCGCCCGTGTGCAGCCACCCGTCCCCGTCGATCGTGGCGCGCGTGGCGTCGGGCCGGTTCAGGTAGCCCGCCATCACCTGCGGGCCGCGGATCCAGATCTCGCCTTCTTCGCCGGCTCCCCGCGGCGATCCGCTCTCGAGATCCACGATCATCACCTCGGTGTTGGAGATGCTCGGGCCTACCGTGCCGATCCGCTCCGGCCCCACCTCGCGCGGGCAGGCGTGCGTGACCGGACTGGCCTCGGTGAGCCCGTAGCCCTGGAACACGCGGCACCCGACCCGGGCCTGGCAGGCGAGCGCCACCTCCTCGCCCAGGGGGGCGGCCCCCGACATCACGTATTCGAGGGAGGAGAGGTCGAACTGGTCGATCACCGGGTGCTTCGCCAGCGCCAGCACGATGGGCGGCACCAGGTAGGCCCGCGTCACCCGATACCGCTGGATCGTGCCGAGGAACTCCTCCAGGTCGAAGCGGGGCATGGTGACGAGCGTCGCGCCCTCGCGCAGACACGCGCTCATCACGACGACCATCCCGTAGATGTGGAAGAAGGGGAGGACGGCGATCACGACGTCGTCAGGATCCACCGGATCGGCGGCCAGGTACTGGGCCACGTTCGCCACCAGGTTGCGGTGCGTGAGCATCACGCCCTTCGGGAGTCCGGTGGTGCCGCTCGAGTAAGGAAGCGTGACCAGGTCGCGGGCCGGGTCCACGGCGCCACCCGGGGCCGGGCTCCCGTTGCGGGCCGCCGCCCGTCCGTCTTCGATGAGGGCGGCGAACGGGGTGGCGTCCTCGGCCTCGCCGAACACGAAGAGCTCCTCGATGGCGGTCTGCGCCGCTACCCGGCGCGCCTTCTCGAGCAACGGCGGGACGGTGATGAACCAGCGGGCGCCCGAGTCGTTCAGCTGGTGCACGAGCTCTTCTTCGGTATTGAGGGGGTTGAGCGTCGTGCTGCACCCCCCGGTCATCGCGATCGCGTGGAAGGCGATCGCGTACTCCGGGAGGTTGGGGCTGCACATCGCCGCCACCTCGCCCCTCGCCATCCCGCGGGCCGCCAGCCCCCGCGACGCCGCGTCGGCAGCATCCCGGAGGTCGCCGTAGGTCACCGCGCGACCGCTCGGCCCGTCGATCAGCGCCGCCTTGTCGCGACGCCGCCCCAGCGATCCGAGCAGGTACGCGGACAGCGTGACCTCGGGGATGGTGATGGGCGGACGAGGACTCTCGAAGATCATGGTCGTTGCCTGTGGGTTGCGGCGGCAGCCGGGTCGGCGCCCCTGTCCGGCCCCTGCGGCTCGTCGGCCGAGCGCGACGCGCGGCCGGAAGATCTGACCACGAACCGGCGAGCGGCAAGGGAGACCGACGTTGATCGAGGCGGCCGCGGGCGACATCCTCCGGTGGTTCGGAACCGCCGGGCCGCCCTGGCCGCTCCCGCTCACCACGTCTTCCATCGAGGAACGTGTCCGGATCTCGTCAGCTCGCCCTGCTCATCGTGGCCCTCGTGTTCGCGGGGGTATGCGCCAGCCTCGGCGTATGGCAGCTCGGCCGGCGCGGCGAGCGCGCGGCGGCCGACCGGGCGCGGGCGCAGCGGCTGGCGCTCCCGCCCCTGGACTGGTCGGGTGCCGGACCGCCCCCGGCCGACACGGCGGGGCTGGTGTGGCGCCGGGCCCGGGTCTCGGGGCGGTTCGATCCGGCACGCGAGGTGATCCTGCGGAGCCGCGCGTCCGGCGGACGGCCGGGCGTCGAGGTTCTCACCCCGCTGCGCGGCGCCGGACCGCAGGGTGCGGCGATCATGGTGCTGCGCGGCTGGCTGCCGGCGGTGGATGCGCTGCGGGCCGAATTGAGCTCGGGGTGGTCGCGCACGCCGGCCGACACGGCCGTCACGGTGGTCGAGGGCGTCCTCCTCCCTTCGCGCGCGGGTCGCGGCGGCCCTCCGGTGTGGGTCGAATCGGACGGCCAGCGGCACCTGGCGCTCGCCGGCATCGATCTCGCGCCGATCGCAGAGCACCTCCCCTACCCCCTCCTGCCCCACGTCTTGCGCGCGTCGGATCCGGGATCGGGCGAGACGGCGCTCGAAGCGGCCGGCACCTGGGACACCGGCGCCGGGCCGCACCTGTCCTACGCGCTCCAATGGTTCTCGTTCGCCGCCATCACGTTGGTCGGGACGGGGATCGTGCTCAGGAAGGAGAGAGCCGCTTGAGGAAGGAGCCCGCCGCCAAGGGAGCCCGCCGCTCCAGAAAGGAGGCCGCCGCTTGAGCTATCGAACGTTCGCGGACGCGGGAGGAGCGCGCTGGCAGGTCCGCGTGCTGTCCAAATCTGCCTGGCGCTTCGAGCCTATCGGGGGGAACCCCGCGGACCCGCGACGAGGCGCCCCGCCGCTCTATGCCGGCAACGACCCGTTCGAGCTGAGCGACCAGGAGCTGCAGCGCATTCTGGCCGATGCCCTACCACAGGCAGGGGGTCGGGGGGGCGTGGGCTCCGGCGCAGAGGAGAGGGCGACGCGGCGGTCTCCCTTCGGCGACGTGTACGAGCCGCCGGCGAAGGGGTCTCCCTTCGGCGACGACACGCCTCCGGC
>JBFIOX010000049.1:0-11721 GCA_041610455.1 Gemmatimonadota bacterium | reverse complement strand
GGTGCCGGCCGAGTCGCCGCTGGTCGGGAAGTCGCTCGCCGAGAGCCGCCTGGGCGACGTGTTCAGCCTCGGCGTGATGGGCATCGTGCGGGGGAGCCGGAAGACGCTGATCCCCCGCCCCGAGGAACGTCTCGAGGCGGGGGATCGGCTTCTCGTGAAGGGCCGTCCCGACGATCTCATCACCCTCGAAGGGCTGCACGGCCTGCCCATCGATTCCGAGATGGCGCCCGATGCGGCCATGGTGGAGTCAGACCGCGTCTGCCTGGCCGAGATCGTACTGGCGCCGCGCTCCGGCGTGGTCGGAAGAACGTTGCCGGAGATCCATTTCCGGGAGAAGTACGGGATGAACGTGCTGGCGGTGATGCGGGAGGGGACCGTGCACCGGGACCTCCGCTACACCCCTCTTCGGTTCGGAGACGCGCTCCTCGTGCACGGACCCCGCGAGAAGCTGGCGCTCCTCGGGGACGAGCCCGACTACCTCGTGCTCACCGAGGAGGGACGGGCGGCCCCATTGAGTGCCAAAGCCCCGATCTCGGCCCTCCTAATGGCGGCCGTCGTCGGATCCGTGATGCTCGGGCTCGCGCCCATCCACATCGCCGCCGTGGCGGGTGCGGTCCTCATGGTGCTGAGCGGCTGTCTGAGCATGGACGAGGCGTATCGCTCGATCGAATGGCAGGCGGTGTTCCTCATCGCCGGCATGCTGCCGCTCGGGATCGCGCTAGAGTCGAGCGGTGCGGCCGAGCTGATGGCCCGCACGGTGGTGGGCACCGTGGGCGCGCTCGGCCCGCTCGCGGTGGTCGCCGCCCTCTACCTGTTGACCGCGCTGTGCGCGCAGGTCATGCCCACCGCGGCCGTGGCGATCCTCATGGCGCCGCTGGCCCTGAACGCCGCCGCCGATCTGGGCCTGTCGCCCTACGCCCTGATGATGACGGTGGCGCTCTCCGCCTCGGCCTCCTTCATGAGCCCGGTCGCCCACCCGGCCAACGTGCTCATCATGGGTCCGGGCGGATACCGGTTCGTGGACTACATCCGGGTCGGCCTGCCGCTCACGCTCGTCTGCCTGGCGGTGACCCTGCTCCTGCTGCCCGTTTTCTGGCCCCTGAGGCCATGACGGGTCGGCAGTCGGCCGACATTGACGGCCCGGGCGCGCGCCGGACATCGTGCGGCAAGCCGACCGCCACCCGAGAGGGCCGACCATGAAGAAGTGGATTCCCTTCGTCGCGGCGCTCCTGGCCGCATGCGCGCAGGAGCCCGAGAACCCGGCCGACCTGGTCCTGGTGAACGGCAACGTCTACACGGTGGACGAGACCCGGCCCAGGGCCGAGGCGATCGCCATCCGTGGCGACCGCATCGTGGCCGTGGGCTCGAACGGAGAAGCGCGCGCGCTCGTGGGGGGCGACACGCGGGTGATCGATCTCGGCGGGGCCTTCGTGACGCCCGGCTTCAACGACGGTCACGTGCACGTCGAGAGCACCGGCCAGCTGCTGGTAGGCGTGAACCTGCTCGACGTGCACGAGCCGGAAGCGTTCAGGGAGCGGATCGCCGGGGCGGCGGGTCGGCTGCCCGCCGGAAGCTGGATCACGCGAGGCGACTGGGGCGCCTACGAGCAGTGGTCGGCGGGGTCGAGCGGGCGGGAGGGACGCGCGGACGACCCCGCCCCGGAGGGCCCGTTCACGCCGCACCGCGACTTGATCGACCCCGTCACGCCCGAGCACCCGGTCCTGGTCAACCGCTTCGACCGGTCCATGTTCCTGGCCAACTCGAAGGCCCTCGAGCTGGCGGGGATCGCCGCTTCGACCCGCGCGCCGGCGGGCGGCACGATCGCGAGGGGCCCCGACGGACGGTTGACCGGCATCCTGACGGGGACGGCGGTCGATCTGGTGCGCCGCGCCATCACGCCCAAGTCGTTCGAGCAGCGGCTGACCGAGGTGCGCGCGGTGCTCCAGGAGGCCCGCGAGGGCGGCGTCACGACGATCCAGGACATCACTTCCGCCGAGCAGCTCCAGGCCTACCAGGCACTGAAGGACCGCGGCGAGCTGACCGCGCGGATAAACATCCGGCCCTCGCTCGACAACGTCACGCACACGGGCGGGTTGGGGATCGGGCGCGGCTTCGGCGACGACTGGCTGCGCTTCATCGGTTACAAGGCGTGGGTCGACGGCATCATGGGCGGCTCGAGCGCCATGTTCTACGAAGCGTACGACCACGACCCCGGGAACTTCGGGATCGTGCGCCAGATCATGCTGCCCGAGGGGGTGGAGGGTCTCGCCCTCGCGCTGAGGCGCGATCAGAGCTACACGGAGTTCCCGGAGGGGAATCTGCAGCGCCTGATCGAGGAGGCCATCCCCACGCGCCTGCCGCCCCACGTGCACGCCATCGGCGACAAGGCGGTCAAGATCCTGCTCGACATCTACGAGACCGTGCTGAGCGAGCACGACATGATCGACGCCGACCACCGGTGGCGCATGATCCACGCGCAGGTCGTCGAGGAGGCCGACTTCCACCGCTTCGGCGAGCTGAACCTCGTGGCCGAGGTGAATCCGTACCACATCTCCGACGACATGCGCTGGATGGAGGAGCGCATCGGCAGCGAGCGCTCGCGCGGCGCGTACGCGTTCCGCGACCTCAAGGACGCGGGCGCCGTCCTCGTGTTCGGCAGCGACTCGCCCGGCACGAACGCGGCGCGCTACTACCTGAGCCCGGTGTACGGGCTGTACGCGGCCGTGAGCCGGCAGACCCTGACCGGCGAGCCGCCCGACGGCTGGTTCCCCGAGCAGCGCCTGACCATCGAAGAGGCGATCGAGGCGTACACGCGGAACCCGGCCTGGGCCTCGTTCGAGGAGGATCTGAAGGGGACGCTCGCCCCCGGGAAGCTCGCCGACATCGCCGTGTTCGACACGGATCTCGTCGAGGCCGGGCGCGAGGCGCCGCGGCGACTGCTGGAGGCGGACGTCCTGTACACGATCGTGGGGGGCGAGATCGTGTACGAGCGGGACGGGTCGGCGCGCACCCGGGAACCCTAGCGGGGTATACCGCGTCTCAACCTCGATGCCCGGGAGATCTCGAATGGTCAAACGCTCGTTGCCCCTCGTCGTCCTGCTGCTCGCCCCGCTTTGCGCCATCGCACAGACGCCCTCGCCCCCGTTCCTGACGGTCAACGGCAACGGGTCCGTGTCGGTCGAGCCGGACCAGGCGTACGTCCGCATCGGCGTCGAGACGGAGGCGGCTTCGGCGCGCGACGCGCAGCGCGAGACGAACCGGGTCGGCACCGCCATCCTGAACGCAGTGCGCGAGCTGGACATCGCGCCCGAGGCGGTGCAGACGTCCCGGCTCCAGCTGACCCCGGTGTACGAGCGGACGCCGCCCCGCGAGGAGCGCGCCCCGCGGGTGGTCGGATACCGGGCCACCAACACGGTGTCGGTGCGGCTGTGGGACTTGTCGCGCATCGGCCCCGTCGTAGACGCGGCGATCGCGGCGGGCGCCAATCGGATCGAGGGAATCGAGCTGGGTTTGAGGGATGACGGGGAGGCGCGCCGTCTCGCCCTCTCGGCCGCCGTCGAGGACGCCCGCGAGAAGGCCCAGACGATCGCCCGCACGCTGGACGTGACGCTGGGCCCGGTGCTCGAGATCATCGATCACGGGATCTCCGTCCCGCCACTCGCCTTCAGGGAGGCGGGGGGCGCAATGGCGCTCCAGGCGGCGACCCCCATCTCGACGGGCGAGGTCACCGTGTCCGCTTCGCTGATGATCCGCTACCGGATCGACTCGGGGGCGGAGCCGGCCGAGGGGCCGGCGCGGTGAGTGCCGCCCGCGGGCGAGCCCCGGCGCCTTCTGGCTCGAGATCCTACGGCGTCGGCCGCTCGCGCCCGGCCCCTCTGCCCGCGCACATTCGGCTGATTGCGGCCCTCGCGCTCCCGCTGGTCGCCTGCGGCGGCGAGGGGCTGCTCGAAGCGGAGCGGGCGCCGGACGTTTCGGGCACGTACAGTCTGGTCGAGCTCAACCGAACCGGCGTCACGCTGTCGCTGCCGCTCGTGTCCGGAACGCTGGTCCTGCAAGAGACTTCCCGCATCGGCGGCATCGCCTCGGGCACGTACCTCTCCGACATCACCCTCGAGTCGGGTCGCGTGCGCGATCGAGGCCGCTATTCGCTGGACGGGCGCGATGGGAGCTGGCGACGCGAGTCGTCGGAGGACGGAGGACGCTCTCGCGGCGCGTTCGAGATCGACGGGCCGACGCTGGCCGTCGAGATCGCGCGCTGGCCGGCGGCTGACGCCTTGCGGTCCGTCTGGTTCAAGGGGCTCATCTCGGACGTGGACCCCCGGTAGCGGGCGGCTCGTTCTAGGCTTCTTCCCGGGGCGGCAGGCGCAGCGCGGCGATCCGCACGGGCGCCTGGTCCGGCGCGTCGCGCTCCGGCCCGCGCGTCGTGGGCGTGCCCTCAGATCACCGACCGACCCAGCTCGGGGAAGACCTTGGCCACCTTGGCCAGCACGTAGTCCCCGTACGTGCCCTCGAACGCGTGCACGCTGACCTGGTCCCAGCGCTCCGCCGCGTCGTCGGGGATCTCCACGCCCTCGAGTGGAACCGGCTCCACGCGTGCGTCGAAGCCGGGATCGAAGAAGAACGGGAAGGAGTACCGATCCCGCCCCGAGACGTTACGCACCCGGTGCGGCGTCGACCGGTACAGCCCGCGGGTCATGCGGTCCAGCATGTCGCCGATATTGCACACGAACGACCCGGCCACCGGCGGGGCATCCAGCCACTCTGATCGGGACTTCACCTGAAGACCGCCCACATCGTCCTGCTTGAGGATGGTCAGCACCCCGTAGTCGGTGTGCTCCCCGACCCCCCAGCGCACCTCTCCCTCCGGATCGGGTCGGACGGGGGGGTAGTGGAAGATCCGGAACAGCGTGAGCGGGTCTCGCATGTAGCGGACACGGAAGTAGTCGGGCTCGAGCCCGAGGCTGAGCGCGACGCCCCGCATGAGGGCGTGTCCGAGATCGGTCATCGCGGCCATGTAGTCCAGGACCGTCTGCGCGAACCCGTCGATCTCGGGCGGGAACAGGTTGGGTCCGTGGAGCGGTTGGCCGGCCCGCACTCGCGGGTCGTCCTCGCCCAGCTCGGCGCCGAAGTAGAGCCCCTCCTTGACGTCCGGCTTCCCCGAGGTGAGCTCGTCGCCGACCTTGAAATAGCCACGCCAGGCCCTTCCTCCGAGCGCCATGCGGATCGCGAGCTTCGTCTCGAGGTCCTGCCCGAAGAATCGGCGACTCAGGGCCTCCAGCCGCCGCTGGAGATCCTCGCTCACCCCGTGCCCGACGATGTAGAAGAAGCCGCGCTCCCGGCACGCCGCCCCGATGGCCTCCGCGACCCCCGTCTCGTCGCCCGCCCGAGACACCAGCGGACCCACGTCGATGATCGGGAGCTCGGGCGCGGGGGTCGATGACATGGGCAGGCTCCTGGCTCCGGTCGCTGCTCCGCGTGCCGCGACCCGTGGACCCGACCGGGCCCACGAGCTCCCCGGCGCTCGCGCTTCACGGAATCTTCGTGGCAGGGGCTGCGAAGGGACAGCCTACCGAGCCGATCGACGTGACGCCTGCCGCGCCGCCCCGATCGCGCTAGGTTGGCCCGCCGGGGACCTCCGGTCGGGACGCGCCCGGCCCGAGACGAGCACCCGCAACCACCGGGAAGGAACATGAGACGTCACATCGCCCTATTCACGGCTCTCACGGCCGGCGTCTTCCTCACCGCCGCATGCGACGGCGCGCCGGCCGAAGAGGCGATGGCGGAGATGGACGCCGCCGCCCCGCAAGCCGCTCCCGCGACTCCGGCGGTCGGCGGCCAGACCGACTGCTTCCTGCGCGGCGCCACCCTGGCCGAAGCGCGCTCCCGCCCCAGCCCGCTCCGCGAGCTCCGCTTCTCGTACGACGGCGGAGAGGCGCTCCTCTGTTATGGGGCCCCGTCTGCGCGCGGGCGGACGATCATGGGAGGGCTGGTGCCGTACGGTCAACCGTGGCGCGGGGGAGCCAACGAGCCCACAACGATCCACCTCACCGGGCCGGCCACGATCGGCAGCGTGGCCGTGCAGCCGGGGAGCTATTCGCTCTACATGGTCCCCGGCGAGAAGGAGTGGCGCGTGTACGTCAACTCCAACTACGAGCGCTGGGGCATTCCGATCAACGATGCGGTCCGCAGGACCGAGATCGGAGGGGCGACGATCCGTCCGGAGTCGACCGACGCCATGGTCGAGACCCTGACGTACCGCCACGCGGAGGGCGCGCTCGTCATGGAGTGGGAGAACACGCGGGTCCGCATTCCGATCGCGGGGGCGGGAAGCTAACGCCCGGCGGCCGGGCTTCGAGCGGGCTGCTCCCGTGACCGAGCGGCCCTGGATCGTCATGCCGGTGCATGACGACTGGGAGGCCTGCGCGATCGTCCTCGAGCGGCTCGACGAGATCCTCGGCCGGGAGGGTCTTTCGGGCACCGTCCTGCTCGTCGACGATGGATCGCGCGTGAAGCCCGCGGAGGGGTTTCCCGGCTTCGAGCCGCGTCACCTCACGTCCATCCAGCGCCTCGGGCTCGTACGGAACCTGGGCCACCAACGGGCCATCTGCGTGGCCCTGTGCCATCTCTCCGAAGCGGAGGTGCGAGACCCGATCGTCGTGATGGACGCCGACGGGGAGGACGACCCGGAGGATGTGCCGCGCCTCCTGCGCGAATTCGCAGCGCACGGCGGCACGCAGGTCGTGTTCGCCGAGCGGTTGCGGCGCACCGAGAGCCGCCTGTTCAAGATCGGTTACTGGCTGTACCGCACGCTGCACTGGTTCCTCACCGGCTACCGCGTGCGGGTCGGCAATTTCAGCGTCATCTCCGGCCGGCAGCTCAGGACGCTGGCCGTCTCACCGGCCCTGTGGAGCCACTATTCGGCCGCGGTGTTCACCAGCGGGATCCCGTATGGCTCGATCGGGGCCCACCGCGCCGAGCGGGTGGCGGGCCGCTCGAAGATGAACTTCGTGGCGCTCGCGGTGCACGGCCTCGCCGCCATCTCCGTGTACAGCGACATCGTCGGGGTGCGGCTCTTCCTGCTGACCGTCCTGGCGGGGGCCATCTCGGCCCTCGGACTCATCGTGGTCGTGGCGATCCGGTTCTTCTCCGGACTCGCCATCCCGGGTTGGGCGACCTACGCCTCGGGCATCTTCCTCATCCTGCTGGGGCAGAGCGTAATGGCGGCCATCGGCCTCAGCCTGCTGTCCCTGCGGGGCCGGCTGGACGCCGGCGCGCTGCCCATCCGCGACTACCGATACTTCGTGGAGCCGGTGGAGCGGCTGTACGAGGCCGGCTGAGACGTCGCGACGGGCCGCCTTTCGATCCTTGCGACTTCGCCGAGGTGGCTCACCCCTCTCTCGGCGGGGTCGCGCGTCGGCGCGCAGCCATGCACCAGCCTACGTAGGTCGTGATGACGACGGCCCCGGCCGCCATGATCACCGTGGTGATCGTCTTTGCAGTGCTCTCGGAGAGCACGACCCAGGTGATGGTCCAGGCGAGGCCCGCCAGCACGAAGAACCAACCGGTCAGCCGCCTCATGAGCTGTTCACGGCTCGTTTCGCACCGCATCGACGACAACGGTTGGAGTCTCTTGGGGAGCGAGTTGCCGGAGACCATGAGCACGACCCCCAGAAAGACGAGGAACGCGCGAAGCCATGGACCCTGGACATCGGCCCACGCGAGGGCCACGGCTACCGCCACGATCAGCCCGGCGGCCACGATCGATCTCAGCAGTCTCGTATCGGTCTTGTTCATGGTCGTCACGTGTCCTTCCCGTCGCCGGCGAGCGCAGTGGCCTCGTCCAGCTCGATATGGAGCCCGAAGGCCTGGGCGAAGCCCATGAGCGCTTCTTCCAGGACCGACATCTTCAGGCGATAGATCACCGTCCTGCCGTTCTTCTCGGCCTCGACCAGCCCCGCGTCGCGCAACACGCCGAAGTGCGCCGACATGGTCGGTTTCGAGACCGGGAAGTGGTCGGCCAGCTCGCCTGCCGCCATGGGCCCCGCGCGCAGGAGCTGCAGCACGCGACGCCGCGTCGGGTCCGAGAGGGCCTTGAATACCTTGTTCATGGGTTAGATGATTAGCTAATCATCTAAATATTGTCAAGCGCTCGTTTCCTGATGCGCAGAGGCGCCGCGTGGGTCAGCGTCTCGTCACGGGGATCGGCCCTCGGTGACGAGCCGGTAGGCGACGACCCAGGTCTCGTCCAACGGGCCGATCTCGAACGCCCAGACGCGATCGGCCGTGGCGGCCATCAAGTAGGCCCCGGCTGGCGCCCGCACTTCGCCCAGGTACCGTCCCTCGGGGTCGAACACGTCGAAACGGGAGCCGCGCCGGCCGTACAGGGCGCCCAGAAGATCGAACGGGGAGCGGCGGTCGCGCTCTACCCACAGGCGCCCATCTCGCCCGAAAAAGAGGCGTCCGATCGGGGCCGGTCGCTCCGGCCGGGGGGCGCTACGCACGGGCGCGATGAACGGGTGGGTCGGGTCGACCCCCTCCACCTCCTCCCCCGTTTCATCGGCCCGCAGCGCGTGTCCGGCGGCGGATCGGCAGATCGTGGTGGTGGCTCCGTCGGGGCCGAGGACCGTCACCTCGTATCGGTCGCTCCGTCCCGCGAGGGCCACCCGGCCGTCGGACGCTACGTCGAACACCAGGCGGGGGAAGCCGAAGGCGACGACGTTGTCACCCAGCCCCGTCGGATTGAGGGCCGGCGACACGGCGCGCAGCACGGTGTCGGCCGCAGCCCCGCCGTACGGAAGACGGAGGAGGATCTGGGCGACTTCGCCGGAGGAGCGGAGGGGCTCGTCGAGCTGGACGTAGCCCGTGCCGTCGGGGCCGAAGCCGACGCCGTCCAACTCTCCCCGCATGATGACCTGGGCGATGGGCCGGGGATCCAGGGCATCCTCGCGGACCAACGCCCCCGTCCGGTCGACGAACACGGCGCGCGCCCGCTCGAAATCGAACACGCCGAGGTGTCCCTCGTCGGTCCAGATCGCCGCGAGCGGCGTCGCGACCTCGCCCGGACCCTCGCCGCGCCGGGCCAGGTCGCCCCTCCAGGCGCCGTCGGGGTCGACGCCCAGGAGGCCGAGCTGATAGTCGGGGATGGCGGCCCGTCCGTCCGGGGCGACTTCGACCGAGATGGGGAGCGCGATGTCTTCGCCTTCGTTGGTGCCGCCCGCGCGCCACAGCTCGACGAATCGGGGAGGCGCGCTTGCTTCCCAGGCGTCGGGAGAGGGTGCAGCGAGACAGCCGTCCGCACCGGCGGTGCCGGCGGACCCGCCGCACCCAACGACTACCGTCACCGACAGAGCCCACGGCGTCCAACGTGTGGACATGACTCCCTCGCGACATGTGACCGCGATCAGAGCCTCGTCTGGCCGCGGCCGGTGCCACACCGCCCCGAGCCGAGCGGGTCGCTCGTCGAGGCCAGGCGGCTGAAACCCGCGCTCGCCGAATCCAACGGGCGGACCGCGCTCGTCGAGCGAGGGCGGCCGGGACCCGCCCTACGCCGAGGCGGGCTCCACGTTCGTGTTGAGCCGGAACAGGTTCGTCGGGTCGTACTGGGCCTTCACGCGGCGCAAGCGCGGATAGGCCGGTCCGTAGCTCCCCGACGTCTCGTCGCTCTCGTACTCGATGTTCGTGTAATACCCGCCCGTGAAGGGCTCGAGCTCCGAGAACCAGGCGCGCGCCAGCTCGATGGCCTCGGCGTCCTGGGCGGGATCGCTCCAGCCGCCCCCGATGAGCACCATGGTCTCGGCGTTCCGGTGCGGGAACGCGGTCGCCAGCTCGTCGACCCGCTTCACCGCGCCGCCGGAGGTGTGGGTGAACATCGCGAAGCGCGGGTCGGACCGATACGACTCGATCATGGCGTCGATCAGCTCCGGGGTCACCTGGCGCACCATGCCGTTCTTCGCGTAGGAGCGGATGCCGTGGCCGAACGCGGCGTCGTCCTTGGTCTGCATGACCATGTAATCCTGCCGCCGGATCCCATCCTCGATGGGTCGCCCGATCCGCCGCAGGGGCCGCAGCGCACGCTCGCCCGCCGCGGGGTCGCCCGCGTACACGACCTCCATGATGACCAGACCCTGTCCCTCCGGCGTCGTCGCGATGATCGGCCCCGCGTACATCTCGTCGGACAGGCCCAGGTACCAATCGCCGTAGAAATCGAGAACCTCACGGGCCTGGTCGAAGGGCCACACGATGGCGCCCGACAGCGGGGTCCGGTCGAAGGGGTGGAGCCGGTACTCGAACTGGGTGACCACGCCGAAGTTGCCCCCGCCCCCGCGGATGGCCCAGAACAGGTCCGGCTCCTGTTCGGCGCTGGCGCGGCGCACCTGACCGTCGGCGGTCACGATCTCGGCCGACACGAGGTTGTCGATGGCCAGCCCGAACTTGCGGTTCAGACGCCCGAAGCCGCCTCCCAGCGTGTACCCCCCGACGCCCGTGTGCGATACGACCCCGCAGGTCGTCACGAGCCCGTGCTCGAGAGTGGCCGAATCGAGACCGCTCAACAGCGTGCCTCCGCCTGCCACGGCGCGCCGAGTCTGGGGATCGACCGTCACGTCGTCCATTCGGGACAGGTCGATCATGAGGCCGCCGTCGCACACCGATTTGCCCGGCCAGCTGTGGCCGCCCCCGCGAACCGCGACGAGCAGCTCGCGCTCGCGGGCGAACGTCACCGCGTGGCCGACATCCGTGGCATTCGCGCAGCGCGCAATCAGGGCCGGGCGCTTGTCGTGCATCCCGTTCCAGATGCGGCGGGCCGTGTCGTAGTCCGGGTGGCTCGCGAGCAGCAGCTCGCCCGTGAGGCTCCCGGCGAGCTCGTCGATCGCGGCCCGCTCCAGCTCGATGTCACCGCCCGAGAGCGAGACCGCGGGCACGCGGCCCGCTCCGCCCCGCCGGTCGCAGGCGATGAAACCCGGGAGCGCGGCCGTCATGCCTGCCGCCACGGCGCTACGGCAGAACTGACGTCGATCCATCATCTGGACCCCCTTTGGTCGCGTTCGTCGGACGTGCCCCTGTCGCGCGATCGATGCGCGACGTTCCAAACGTGGGTCTGCACCCGTGAGGGATCAAGACTTGGATGGCTGCCGCCATGGGCGCGACGGCGACCCCTGGGCGCTTCGGAGATCCGCCCGGGGAGCTGAAACTCCCACGGCGACTCCGCGTATGCCTGCTGCGGGGTCCGGGGCCCGCGGGGCGCCCCTCGCGCACCGCTTCCCGTGCGGGAAGGAGGTCGGACACATGCGCATGTCGCTCTGCTGTCTTACCGCGGCCGGTCTCGCCGTCGCGTGTGCGGGCGCGGAAGATCCGGCCCGCGACAGCTCCTTGCGCGACATCGGTCGGGCGCACACCGCGCGTTTCTACGCGGGCGACCTGGACCCGCTCTGGGCCCGCATGACGGGCGAGCTGGCCGAGGAGGTCCGCTCCCTCGAGGGACTGGCCGAGTTCCTTGCGGAGGTGTCCGAGATCGCCGGTCGCGAGGTGGAAGTGATCGAGGAGCGCACCTTCCGGGCCGACGGCGTGGGCTACTATCTACGCACGGCCTCCTTCGACAAGCTGGATGTCCACGTGCAGTGGGGCTTCGCCGAGGACCGCGCGATCGTGGACTTCTTCGTGCGGCCGGTCGAGACGGCCGTCGAGGTGGAATACCGCACGATCACGCGCCTGCGGCTTCCCTTC